>CAJOKY010000013.1 GCA_905235425.1 uncultured Selenomonadaceae bacterium | reverse complement strand
GGGATTCATTTTATAACAGTCCTTTCAGGACTATCATAAAATTTTTTTCCCTTTTCGTTAAGTTAATGGCATTGCCCATAATGGGCACATTTGAAAAAGGGGATTTATTATGAAGTTGGAAGAATATGAAATTCCGTATTTTGGAATGTGGTCGGACTTGAGAAAAAAATTTTTGCAGGAAGAAAAGCCCGAAGATTTGGCGGAACTGGCGAGCGAAAATATGTTGGTAGAATATTTGTCGGGGATAGAAGATAAGTACAGCGACAGATTTGAAGAATTGGTAGAACGCCAAATGGAGCGTGAAGGCGTAGACGAAGAATTGAAGATAAAAAATCCGCTTGAATGGGTCGGGCGCGTCAATAATATTCGTTCACAAGTCAGAGAAATTTTGACAGAAGAAATTTGTTCGTAAAAAGCAAAAAAATAAGATTTTATCAGCCCTCTTAAGTGTTAATCTCTTACGTAGAAACACTTAGGAGGTTTTTTAATGGCAGAAAAATTGGCAGAACAGATAGCAAGCAGGAATAAAAAATATTTGGAAGAGTTATCGGGCAATATCGGAAAATATTTTTCGTATCTGTCAACAATGGCACGATTTCACAAGTACGAAGTGTCAGACTTGACGAGTTTTGCGATAGAAGCGCCGGCAATGTTCACGGCAGTTGCGAGCAAGGAACTTTGGGAAAAACATTTCAGGCGCAAAATTAATGCAAATGCCAGAGGAGTAACGCTCATCAAAGACGGAAAAGCAACGGTTTATTATGACGTTTCAGAGACGGAGAGCGCCGCGCCAAATTCGATAGAAGTAAAATTGTGGAAGTATGACGAGCAAGCGCACAAAAAATTTCTCGACGCAGTAGTAGCGGGAGAAACTTCTACAGAAAGACAAATTTTAATTATATCAAAAGAATTGGCGAAACGTAACAGTATCGAAGAAAATTCTAAAAAAATTTTGGCGTTGAACGTTGAGACGGTTATTTTGGAAAGAATGGGCTTTTCAACCGAAAGCGCGACAAGGCAACTGGCACGAATGTCCTTGAAAGATTACGACATACCAAAAATTCTGGAAGAAACACAGACGACGGCGAAAATTTTTCTGGACGCGATGCAAAGGTCGGTATTGGCAAAATCAGCCGAAAATGTCACACTCTCTGAAAATAATCCGTTACTGAAAGAAATTGGTGTGATTCAAACTGCGGCAGAACCTGAAAAAAAATCAACGTCGAAAAAAGAATCAAAGCCAATTCAGTTAAGTTTGTTTGATGATATTTCTACGCCACCTGATGAGACAGCAGAAAAATCGGAAGAAAACGAATCTATATCAGGCGAAAAAATTTCCAAAGATGAAAAATCGGCTACAAACGAAGAAACTATAAAATTGGAAAATTCGGTTGAAGAATCAGCAATTCATACACCAGCCCACGTGGACGAAATTCAATCAGCGTCAGAAAACGTAGAAGAAAATTTAGACGTTGATGAAAAAATTTCAGTCGAAGAAAATATTCCCGATGAACCGGTAAAAACAGATTTAAAGACAATTCTTGCAGAAGATATGGCGATGATTCGCGGTAGCAGTCGCGAGAAAAATATTTTTCGTAAGAATGTGACGGCGATTCGTACACTTCACGACATAGAAAACGGGCAACGAGTAGCTACACCGGAAGAAATTGAAGTTTTAAAAGGATTCGCGGGATTTGGCGGGATACCGAAAGCATTTGACAAAGCAGACCCGAATTGGAGTAGAGAAGCTTGGTTACTGCAAAGTATGCTGACGGAAAAAGAATATCGCGCCGCCAGAGCATCAACGTTGAACGCGCATTACACTTCTTCAGAAATTATTCAAGAAATTTATTCGGGATTGGAACATTTAGGCTTTCAGCAAGGAATAATCCTTGAACCGTCAATGGGCGTCGGCGGATTCTTCGGAAATATGCCTGAAGAAATGAAAAACGGCAGTCATCTTTACGGCGTGGAATTGGATTCGTTGACAGGTCGAATAGCGAAAACAATTTATCCTGAGGCAGAAATAAATGTACAAGGGTTTGAATATACGCGCTATTTGAATAATTCTTTTGATATAGCCGTTGGCAACGTGCCATTTGGAAATTATCGCGTCAATGACAAAGGTTACAATCAGCATTCGTTTTTGATACACGATTATTTTATCGCGAAAATGATAGACCAAGTGCGTACAGGCGGCATTGTTGCAGTTATCACGTCACGCGGGACGTTGGATAAGCAAGATAAAAGTGCGCGAAAATATTTTGCACAAAGGGCAGACCTTGTCCGCGCAATTCGTCTTCCGAATACCGCTTTTAAAGCGGCGGGAACAGAAGTAACGAGCGACATTTTATTTTTCCGTAAGCTTGAAAAGATTCGTGATGAAGAAGATTTGCCGAGTTGGGTTTATGTAAATTCATTTCAAGGCGAACGCGACATAACGATTAACAGATATTTTATCGAACACCCCGAAGATGTTTTGGGGAATTTGGAAAAGACAAGCACGGCATACGGGTTCGATTTGACCTGCAGTCCGGACGAACAGAGACCATATCAAAATTTGTTGAAAGAGTCGATGCAATCAATGCCGAAAGCTTATTCGCCGAGTTTAGCTGAATTACCTTTACCGCAACAAATGCCTGACATTGAGGAAAGACGCCCGTTAAGTTTTTTTGCGGAAGACGGCGAGATAAAATTTTTTGACGGGATTAAATCGGAAGTCATAAAAATAAATTCCGGCGACAGAGCGCGAATGTTATTGGCAATGGATATGCGCGATTCGGTGCGTAATGTCATTGATATACAGGTTGAGGACGGCGACGATAACGAATTGGCAAAAGCTCAGGTCGAGTTAAATAATATTTATGACAAGTACGTTGGATTCTACGGGCATATTTGCGAAGATTCTACGCTGAAAAAAATTTTTGGAAATGATTCTGCGTACCCGTTATTGCGCTCGCTGGAAGAATATGGCAAAGAAGGTTACAAAGGTAAGTCTCCGATTTTCAGTAAGCGAATGATAGAAGCGCACAGAAAGCCGATGTATGCCGAAAATCCTGCGGACGCGCTTGCAATTTCAATGCAGGAAGTTGGTCGCGTTGATTTGGATTACATGAGGGCGTTGACAGGGCAGACCGCAGAAGAAATTATGGGAGCGCTTGAATTTGAAAGAATTTATTTTGATTTCAAAGAGCAGGAATATCAGATAGCGGAAGAATATCTTTCGGGCGACATTCGTGATAAAATGGAATACGCTGAAATGCGAATTGCGCATACAGAATCGGAGATAAACAAAAAACTTTCAATGTCGGTACTGCAAATTGAAGACATTCCGCCGTATGTGCCGCAAAATGACATAGAAAGAAAAATTCTAGCCTGTCCGATTGAAAACGATCCGTACTTTTCTTTTTCGAGATATTACGACGAGGAAAGAAATTGTTTTTACGATGATTATATCGTGACACAGAAAGAAAATCGAGATTTCTTGTTACAAGTGGCACGTCGTCACGGAGTATCGATAAATCGCGACAAGGTTAGCGAAATTTTATCTGATAAGCCGTTGATAGCGTTGGACGCAATAAGACTCGGCAGAAATATCGGCTATGCCAAACCTGCAGATTTGTTAATTTTAAGTCATCTTCGCAGAATGGGAGAAGAATTTGGGCGCGAAGATGAAGAGCACGATTTAATGCTGTACGACTTTTTGAAAAATAGATTGGCGAAATATGAAGGCGACATTCAAGCGATAGAAAAAGAAGTCGACAATTATTATCAGCGCACGGGCGAAAATACAATCAAGGAAGATTGGGAAAAATACAAGGAAGAATACCGGCAGAAAAAACTTTTGGAGCAAGATAAAATTAACCCCGAACTTGAATATTTGAAACAAACTAAGTTGCGTTTAGAAAAAAATTTGGCGGCATTGGAAAAAGTAAAGCCGAAAGATTTAACGGCGGCAGAAATTCACGTAGAAATAGGGGCAACTTGGATACCGACAACAGACGTAGAAAAATTTGTCCGAGAAACATTTGACGTGACGCATGGAAGTATGAGCGTAAATTTTTCGCCAATAACGGGCGTATGGCGTATAGAAGGAAAAAATTATCTCGTACTCAGCGCAAAAGCAGAGGTAACATACGGCGTTAAGCAAATGAATGCGATGGTTTTAACGGAATTGGCGCTTAATATGAAAGAGCCGAAAATTTACAGGACGGTTTACATTGACGGCAAAGAAAAAAAGGTGGTAGACAAGGAATCAACAATAGTCGCACAACAAAAGCAGGAATTGATAAAGCAAGCGTTTAATAAATGGATATTTGAAGATACTGACAGAAAAGAGCGGCTTGTAGCTTACTATAACAGGCATTTCAATAATATCAAGCCACGGGAATATGACGGTAGCCATTTAATTTTTCCCGGAATGAATAAAGAAATTCAACTCCGCGAACATCAGAAAAACGCCATAGCGCATACACTTTACGGCGGCAATACACTCCTTGCGCATTGTGTCGGCGCTGGGAAAACTTTTGAAATGGTAGCGTCGGCAATGGAAGCAAAACGTCTCGGCTTGGCAAAAAAATCATTGATAGTAGTGCCAAAACATTTAACTGAACAATTTGGCACGGAATTTTTACAACTTTATCCGAGCGCAAAAATTTTAGTGGCGACAGCAAAAGATTTCTCGGCAGAAAATCGAAAAGAATTTTGTTCCAAAATCGCCACACAGGATTTTGACGCCGTGATTATGGGATACACGCAATTTGAAAAAATTCCGATAAGCAAAGAGCGTTTAGAAAGATTGTTGAAAGAAGAAGTAGACGAGTTGATAGACGCCATTGACGCGATGAAAGATGACAGGTGCGACAAATTTTCCGTAAAGCAAGCGGAGTTGAAGAAAAAAAAGTTTGTTGGAAAGACTGGAATCACTTCAGAATGAAAATACCGATAACACCATAACATTTGAACAGCTCGGAATAGACCGCCTTTATGTCGATGAGGCGCATTACTACAAAAATCTCTACACTTACACGAAAATGCAAAACATACCCGGCATTTCTACAACCGACGCCAAGAAAACTACCGATATGTATGAGAAATGCCGCTACTTAAATGAGATAAGTCAAGGACGGTGCGCCATTATTTACGCCAGCGGGACGCCGATTTCTAACAGTATGTCAGAAATGTATACAATGCAAAGATATTTACAGCCTGACAGATTGAGATATGAAGGCTTGGGATTTTTCGACAGTTGGGCGTCAACGTTCGGCAAAACAGTCACGTCCGTTGAACTTTCTCCAGAAGGTAAGGGATTTCGCACAAAGACGCGATTTGCAAAATTTCATAATCTGCCTGAACTTATGTCGATGTTCAAAGAAATAGCGGACATAAAGACGGCAGACCAACTTAATCTTGACGTGCCGCAAGCAGAATTTATAGTTGAACGTGTACCGGCGTCTGACGCACAAAAAGATATGGTTGACGTGTTGGCAGAAAGAGCAAAGCAAGTGCGCGAAAGACTCGTTGAGCCTGACGAAGATAATATGCTGAAAATCGTCAATGACGGCAGAAAACTCGCGCTTGACCAACGCCTTATCAATCCTGATTTGCCTGACGACCCTGACAGCAAAGTTAATATCTGTGTTCAAAAAGTTTTGGAAGTTTACGAATCCACCAAAGAGCAACGTTCAACGCAAATGATTTTTTGCGACCAATCCACGCCTTCAAAAAATTTCAATGTCTACGATGATATTCGCGAAAAATTGATAAAAGCGGGAGTTAAAGCGGAAGAAATCGCGTTTATTCAAAGCACGAAGAATGAGAAAGAAAAAGACGCGCTTTTTGAAAAAGTCCGCAAAGGTGAAGTTCGCATTCTTCTTGGTTCAACAGTTATGATGGGAACGGGAACAAATGTACAGGATAAATTGATAGCGTTACATGATCTCGATGTACCGTGGCGACCGAGTGACCTTGAACAACGAGCGGGCAGAATCATTAGGCAGGGCAACGAAAATAAGAATGTTAAAATTTTTCGTTACGTCACGGAAGGTACGTTCGATTCGTACCTCTGGCAAATCATTGAAAATAAGCAGCGGTTTATCTCGCAGATTATGACATCAAAAACGCCGGTAAGGTCTGCGGAAGACGTTGACGAAGCCACTTTGTCTTATGCCGAAATAAAAGCCATAGCGACGGGAAATCCTCTCATCAAAGAAAAAATGGACATTGACGTAAAACTTGAACGGTTAAAAATGGCTAAGTCGGAATTTTTGAAAGCGCATGAGCAACTTGAACACAAAGTAAATAAAACGTACCCTGACAGGATTCGGGAAATGGAGACTGTGCTGGCAAAAATTAACAGCGATATAAAAGTAGTGCAGGAAAATACCGTAATCGGCGAAGACGGACAAGAAAAATTTTCAATGATTTTGAACGGCAAAACTTTTACGGATAAAAAAGACGCAACGGCGCACATTGCGGAAATGCTCAAGAAAAATCGTAATTCGTTCTTTCCCTTAAAAGATTTGTCCGGCGAATACAAGGGCTTGCACATTTTTACAAATTTCAACCACGATTTGGGGCGTGAAGAATTGATACTGGAAGGAAGTCATTCAACGCGAAAAAATGTCACTGCAGTTGCCGGTGACAACATCAACCGAATAATCGATATGGCAAACGGGCGTACAAAATTGGCGGAAGACAGGCAGAAAGACATTGATAGTTTGCAGGAAAAAATACGCGACGTACGGGAAGAACTTTCAAAACCGTTTCCTCAACAAGAAGAATATGAAAATCTCTCAATGCGTTCCACAGAACTTACAAATTTGCTCAATGAAGACGCCAATTCGGCTGAAAGAGATAAAGCCGACATAGACGCGGAAAAGAAAAATCGCGTAGAAAATATTTTGAACGGTGAATCGGAATCTATGTGCGAGGAAAAATTCATTGTATTTGCGCGTAAAAAGTTAGGTAACGTCAATGACGAATGGTCGCAGACACTTGACGAAACGGCGATAAAATTTCTTTTCGACGAAGGATTTTCAAAAGACTCCATATCAGAAACAATTTTAAAATGTTCTCCGGCTGTGCCGAGCAAAGAAGAAGTTTACAATATGATTGAAGATTGCACTCGACGGGCGGCAGCTTGTCGGTAACATTATAACGACAAATACAAGGCAACGGGGATATTGTTCCCCGTTTTTTAATTTCCTTAAATCTGAAATAAATGAGAAAGACTTGCAAAAATTCCAATGTAGTGATACACTACGCGCCATTGCGTTGATGCAGTTAAGTTTAGTATGTATGAAGGGAGTATTTTCAATGTCGCAAGCGTTGCAAATCGATGAACTTAAGAATGAAATTGAAGAATTGAGAAAAGAAAATTTGCGCCTTCAATCCGAGAAATCTCGTACTGTTGAAAAAATTATTGAAGTAGCTCCGCTGGATTATCAAAAATTACAACAGCAATGTTTGAGTGTTGCCGACGATCTGGAATCTTTGAGAAATCGTTGCCGAGTCTTGGAACATATTCTTAGCTACAGCGAAATTTCTCCGATGACGCAAATAATAAAAGAATACAAGTCGATGTCTACATTTTATTTGCAACAACTTACAAAAGAAATTGAAATTTATCGCATAAGCTCGGAAGAACGCGCGGCAATGCTTGATTTTTTAAGTTATCTTCGGTCAGTTACCCGAGAAATAGAAGAAATGATGTTGGTAGAGGATTGAGGAGTGTTTCTCGTGGAAAATTCTAATCCGAAACTGAAATTTTTTCTAGCCAAAAGTGCGTTAATGCACTTCTACCGCAATCAATATTGGACAAGCGATGAAATTCATATTCTGCGCGATTTTTTCGGCGTAAATAATTCCGAAAAGATCTGGAAATTAAAAATGCGCCTTTTGTGGGAAGAAAATAATGATATGCTTGTAGGCGCGGTAATTGCAGACGCCGACAATGAAGAACAAATTTTCTTGCACGAAAAATATCGGTTAAATTGGTCTTTCGTCAAAATCGGAATGGAATTGCATATTCACCCGAACGGTCTTCAGCGTTGGCGGGACAAATTTTTAGCCGAGATAGCTGCGTTGTTGGAATATAATTTACCGCCGGCAGACATTTTCTCGCGAAATAAGGTCGAGGCACTGATTTATGTTTTGGAACGTACCATTTCTTTCCACGAAGAATTTGGGAACTTCGATGAAAAAGTTTTGTCAGAACTGAAATTTAAGCTTGAAGTTTATCAAAACTTACTTTTCGCTATCAAGCAAATTCTGGCTTTGAAGTCGGACAAACTCGGCTACAGAATAATCAGAGCAAAAATTTTAAATCCGCATATGTCGGTTGAAGAACTTGAAAACTATATCGGGACTTCGCATACTACTATTGCCAACTACGTACATACTTTTCAGAAAAAATTTTTTCAAGAAACGTTTTGACTTTAACTAAAATGCACTATATAATTTAGGAAAAATTTATTGAGGTGACGTCGAGCCTAATTTTGTTTAATCTTAGGCGAAGGATTGAAAAAGAGAAAAAAGGAATGAGGAAGCAAAAAAGCCCACCGCGTCTAGCAAACGTTGGTGGACTCGCTCGTAGATGCGTTAAATCGGAATGTCGCATTACGAAACCTCCTATGTGCAAATCGTGATGAGCTAAATCACTAAATGCAAAGAGTTTTGCAGTTCCTGTTTAGGCGTGAATGTCCTATCCACATCCACTCGAAAACATTAAGGTGAACTACCGGATAAGTCAATCCGTATTATAGAACAAGACGCAAAACTTTTCAAGAGTTTTCGTCAAAAAAGACACTCCGATTTAGTGATATTCACGAGCGGCGGTGTCTTTTTATTTTTTACATTATTAAGCGTGCTTACCTCATAACTTTTTTCGCAAAATCTACGTTAGGGGAAAGAGAGGTGAGAGCGGCGTGGACAATCTGTTTCACATTCATAATCAAGATTTAAAATTACATAAGGAGCTGAGTGGGAGCAAGCGTCGCTCTCGACTCAAACTCGGCATTGCCACTTTGCCCAATTCCGGCTTTTTTGCGGGGTCGAATGGCAATCTAGGTATTATAGAAATGGTTTGTTCACTTGAACACTCTTGTTTCAGTCAAAAAGTTAGTTGCGGTGCGGGTTTTGGGGATTCGCAGGCTGAAAATAATGCTAATAATGCTAAAAATAATGAAATCGTGCAAATTGAAAAGTCTCAGACTTTGGGTAGCGCGGCGACGCTTACTTTGAATTCGCAGTCCCGGTTGTCGGAGGTTCTCGGTACCGATAAGTTGGAAGATAAGAATCGCTGGAAGTTGCTCCGTCGTTCCAAGCAATTACTGGCTATGCGTACCGTAACACCGGAATTGGCGTCCAGGCTTGAGTTGCGGCGTGACTGGAATCTTCATCGTAAAGTTACGACTGTGCTTGATTGTTTCCCTTCGCTTAAGCATTCTTACAGTTCTTTGCGCGGTAAAAAGTTGGATGGCGCTGTGTCAATTCTTAGCAATGGGCAGTCGGCTCGTGTTGATGAAATAGCCCGTTCCCACAGCATACGCCTCGACCCCGTCGACTCACCTAAAGAACTGTACAAATATCGGCAGCGCATTCAGAGAATTATTGCGTGGGCTTATTCTAATGAATTGGTTCCCGTGATGATGACGCTGACTGTCTATCACCGTTGGAATAATTTGGCGCCGCTGTGTCGCGTCTTGCGCGGCGCTTGGTCTGATTTGTTTGCGCGCAGTAAAGCCGCTCAGGCTCGTAAAGATTATATCGGACTTCGCGGCTATATTCGCCGAATGGAAGAAACTTTCAACGACGGTGATTCCGACTTCAATCAATCATTAAATTCCGGTTGGCATCCGCACTACCACGTTATCTTATTCGTACCACGTGACCGCGTGTCAAGCTTGTCCGATTACGAGTTGGAACTTCGTAAAGTTTGGGTTAAACTCGTCCGTAAGCATTACCTTAAAATCTTTGGGGAAGATATTCCGGCGGCATTTCTTCCTTCTTTTGAAGAACACGGCTTGGTATTTAGTCGGTTCTCTTCTGCGGTGCACGCAAGGAAGTGTGGTTGTTCCCATGCACGTGGCGGCGATTTGTTTGAAGTTCACGACGGCAAATATTTGGCTAAAGTGATGGGCATTGATACGCCTTTGTATGGAGGCGACACCGAGCTTACATATTCGGCAAAGTTTAGCAAAACGCCGTTTGATATGTTGAAGAGCAAAGTGACAGCAAACCTTTCCGATTTGTGGTGCGAATACGCCATAGCAACAAAGAAAATCCCGTGCTTTACCTTTTCAAAAGGATTGAATAAGGAAGTAGACGCTTACTTTGAATTATTGTCGGAAAGTGCCGCCGCGTCGTCTGTTGATTTACCGACGGAAGGTCTTGTTGTTAGTCTCAAGCCAGAAGATTATCACCGGCTCTATCGTCATTTTCTTATCGGTGAATTGTTGGATAAAGCGTCTCAAGGTTATGCCGTTGCCAAAGCTTGGTTGAAAGATTCTTTTAATATCGAAGTAGTGGAAACCGCCCCGTCCCCTGCTTTGAATGATTCAGCTGATATTGAAATGGACACCGCACCCCTTGAAGAAAGTTTAAAGTTTGTCGGCAAAATTAAAATTGATTTTAGTTTTGGCAGAAAGAAAGCTTTGTCGGTTCCCAATGCTCAATCTGTAGAATCCCTTCAGATTGTTCGTCACAACCTTTCTTTATCCGATTTGTACTTTACTGATTTTAATTCTCCAAACACATTCCCTTTAATTTCAGAATCACAGTTCGATTACGATAACAAAGCACCGCCGTAGAATATAAAAATAAAAAAATGCCCGCTGTTTTGCGTGATTTTTGCCGAAGCCGTTAGGCTGCAATCAGCAAGCGCTGTCAAGGATTACGTAGTAACCGCGTAAGCGGCTTGTCCTTGACAGTATAGCGCAGATGATTGCTAAAATTTCGGAGCAAAAATCGGGCAGATTTGCGGGAGTTATTTGAAAGGAGTGATTGACTATGGCAGTATCGTTGGTAGCAGGTGGCGTACAGCCGGTGACTCCGGATTCTTCGACTTCTCTTGAAGAGTTGACTTCTGGTATTCGCTTTTACCTTCGTGAAATGGGACAGAACGTTATAGAAATTGGTAAGCGTCTTATTTTCGCTAAAGAATTGGTGCCGCATGGTGAGTGGCTTTCGTGGCTTGAAGATAATTTTGGTTTGAAATATCGTATGGCGGCAAATTTTATGGCAGTTGCAGAACGTTTTGGAAATGTACATTCGAATGCACATTTGAATCAGACGCAGATGATACAAATGCTGGTGCTTCCTGAAGGTGAAGAAGAAAAATTTATAGAGGAACAGGCGGCGGCTGGTCGTGTAGTTGCGGAAATGTCCGTGAAAACGTTGCGCGTTGAAATTCAGAAGTACAAGGCAAAGTTGGCGGCGGTTAATGGCGGCGTTGAAAGTTCGGTATCGGTTGAGCAGACGTCAGTTAGCCCGGAGAAAGTTGAAGAGCTTGTGCAGTCGGAAAACGTTTCGTCGGTAGAATTTGTTGAAGAAGTTGCTGCTGTTGAAAGTTCTGCAGATACCGGTGTTGTTTCTGATTCGGTTAGTTTGTCGGCAGGTAGTAAAGATGGTCAGCGCGTTGGTCAAAATTTGCTTGAACAGTTTTTCGATATGATGAAGGCGTTGGCGTCGGGCGGTAATTTGCAACGTCTTGTTGAGCAGAGCGCGGAAAAAGATTCTCAAGCGTTGAAAGATAATCTTAAGCAGTTTGCGACGCTTTACGGCGATATTCGAGGCTACTTGGCGCAGTGGAAACGTGGTAAAGATACGTCGGATGATACGGTAGCTGATGAAACGTCAGTCGGTGAAGATGTTGAGACCGTTGCTGAAAACGTTGTGGCGGAAACGGACGTTAAAGCTCCGATGGTTGAAGAAACGGCGGCGGTTGTGGTAGATAAAGGGGGTGATAATGAAAATTCTCTTGAAAGTTTTGTCGGAAAGATTTGCGATAAAAAAAGAGATTACTTGGACGAGTCGGACAGACATTCGATTATTTCGGCGTTGTATCAGATTGCGCTTAACGATGATGAGAATTTTACGAGGACTGAATATATTGCGTCTTTAATGGAAGGCAAGGGTTTTGAGGTAGTGCATCAGATGTCGACGAAGAGTTTGTATCAAATTTTGAATTTTACGGCGTTGAAGTTTCATATTTACATTTAAAATGCACGTAAAACCCCGCGCGCGCGCGCCGCGCACTCACTCAATAAACGCACATAAATAACGTGGTTTTATGACAAAGTAACATATAAACGGTTATAAGAACAAATGTGGAGGTGGAAATATGAATATTCTTGCACTGGACATAGAGACGTACAGTCCGCTGGATTTGGAAAAAGTCGGAATGCACAAATATGCGGAGAATTGCGAAGTAACGCTGTTGGCGTATGCATATAACGACTCTCCTGTAAGCATTGTAGATTTGGCGATGGGTGAGGAGTTGCCGTTTAATTTGGTCGCAGACCTCTTCAGTAAAGACGTGTTGAAAACGGCGTTCAATGCCGCATTTGAAATGACAGTCTTGGAAAAATATTTGGGCAAAAAGTTCGACGCGTCGCAATGGCAATGTACGCAGTTGCTGGCTAGAAGTTTGGGACTTCCTGCAAGTCTTGAACAGGTCGGTGATGTTTTAAATCTCGCGTCGGACAAGCGCAAAATGGCGACGGGGAAAACGCTCATAGAATATTTCTCCAAGCCGCGTAAATCTAACGTAAATAGACCGCAACAGGCGTCACTGTGGGGCGTTAGACCGAGTAACCGTAATATGCCGAAAGATAATGTGAAAAAGTGGGCGGAGTTCAAAGAATATTGCAAGCAGGACGTAGAATCTGAACGCGCCATACGTAAGCATATAGCAAAATATATAGGAATGCCGGAACGAGAAAGACTTATGTGGCAACTTGACCGCAAAATAAATGAAACCGGCGTATGGATAGATATGGACTTGGTCGAGAAAGCTATTCGCATTGATGAAAAAATCAAAACCGAAATGTACAAAAAAGGCGAAAAGCTTACAGGCGGACTTAATCTTAACAGCAACCAACAAATGTTGAAATGGATAGAGGAGCAAGAAGGACACGCCGTCGCAAGGCTTGATAAGGATACCAGAGCCGCATTGCTTAAGAATCCGAAGACAACTCCGCAAGTTCGTAAATTTTTGGAAATCAAGGAAGTAATTTGCAAGATAAGTACCAAAAAATATGGCGCGATGAAAGAAACGGCTTGTAGAGACCACAGAGCGCGCGGAATGTTTAAAATGTATGGAGCAGGACGCACGGGACGCTGGACAGGTTGGGGAATTCAACTTCAAAACTTGCCGCAGAATCATATAGAAGATTTGGACATAGCGCGGCAGTTTGTGAAAAAAGAGAATATAAAAGCGTTGCAGATATTCTTTGAAAATCCGACGGACGTGTTATCGCAGTTGATACGCACGGCATTTGTGGCGGAAGAAGGCAGTAGGTTTATCGTGGCTGATTTCTCGGCGATAGAAGCGCGGGTACTCGCTTGGCTTGCAGATGAGAAGTGGCGAATAAACGTATTTGCAAACGGCGGTGACATTTATTGTGCAAGTGCGTCGTCAATGTTTCATGTACCTGTAGAAAAGCACGGAGTCAATAAGGAACTTCGTGCAAAAGGGAAGGTTGCCGAACTCGCCTGTGGCTACGGCGGCGGCGTAGGCGCATTAAAGGCTATGGGCGCTGACAAAATGGGCTTGAGTGACGCCGATATGGAAGGCATAATCAAGAAATGGCGCAAAGCCAATCCTAAAATTAATAATCTCTGGTATGCGGTTGAAAATTGCGCTACATATGCGGTGCGTAACAAAACGTTCAAAACTTGTCGTAAAGGTGTAACCTTTGAATGTGTCGATGACTACTTGTTTGTGTATTTACCGAGCGGCAGAAAAATTTCGTATTTTAAGCCGAAACTTGTCAAAGACAGCAACGGCAGAGAAACGCTGACATACGAAGGCACGACGCAAACTAATAACGGTTGGGCTGTACAGCGTACTTGGGGCGGTAAAATAGTCGAAAATATCGTACAAGCTATTGCTCGTGATTGTCTGGCGACGGCTATGCTCAATTTAAATCATTTCGGCTATAAAATTGTAATGCACGTCCACGACGAAGTGATACTGGAAGTGCCGGAAGGTGAAGGAAGTTTGGAACACGTCTTGAAGATCATGAGTCATTCGTCAAAATGGGCTTCGGATTTGAAGTTAAATGCGGAAGGTTACGAGACCGCCTATTACAAGAAAGATTAATCGCTGATTCTTGTAAAATCTTTTTGAAATTTTGAAAAAAAAATAAGCTGAAGTTCAGGCTTGTTTGCTGTACGCTTTTTTAAAGTGAAAAAGTTTGCGAAAATGTGTTATAAGAGTTGGGCAAAAAGTTTTAAGCTAAAGGCAAAGGAAATATTCAGCATGGAAAGCGATTAACAAAAACAGGTAACACTTGCAGGGAGGTCGCGAATGTCGAATATAGTGAGCGAGTCAACCAATTCTCAGATAGCTCATTTGCAGGAGATAAACGAAAAATTTCAGAAGGAATTAAGCAAGGTAAAAGAAGAAAATAGGAAGTTGAAACATATAATAGCGTATGGAAATATTTCAACTCTTTCGACGTTGGTGGATCAGTATATGGAATATAGCCGAGTGCATTTGAAAAAGATAGCGACGGAAATCCAGCTTAGCGATTATGAAGAGGAAAGTACTGTAGAAGTACTGTCATTGATAGAGCATTTGGACTATGTAAAAATGGAATTGCATAAGTTGATAGCAGTCGGCGAGGAAGGGCTGGTGGTTCATAACGAAAATTTAAAAGCAGATGTCCGATTGGCACGCGAATTGATACCGGAATTGGAAGGCATAATTCAATTACACGTAGACGCAGAGCAAAGTGAGGAATTGAAATTGGTTTTGACAGATTTTGCAAAGAAATTTAAAAAATTTTTGTGAAAATTTGAATCTGAGGTGAAAATATAGGATAATGATAAAAAATTTTGGAGAGCGTCTGCGAGAGTTGAGGAAAGAGCGCGGAATACCAATATACGAAATGGCGTCAAAATTGGGAATATCAAGAAACACGCTGACAAATTGGGAACGCGGAGAAAAAGAGCCGCATTCGATAGAGGTGTTGGAAGGAATAGCGAAAATTTTAGAAGTGCCTCTGAAAAGTTTATTGGTAGAAGAAAGCGAATCTGATATAGGAAATAATCCTGTAATAAAGGATTTGCAAAGGCGCGTCGTGCGCTTGGAACAAGTTTTTGCTAAACTCGGAAGTTAAGGAAAAGTTGAGTTATTTGGGGGTGTTGTTTTGGAAAATGACGATAATAAAGGCTTGGAAAATATCCTGAAAGAAATTACGCCGACGGAAGAAAAAATCATATACGTCGATGTAGACGATCTTGAATCGAATCCGAAAAATTTTTACGGCTTGAGAGATATAGACGGGCTTGCAGGATTGATAGCGGTTTCGCATTTTGTTGAACCGTTGACAGTGTTTCAAAAGAACGATGGCAAGTATGTGATAATTTCCGGTCATCGTCGTCGCGCGGCGATACAAAAACTTTTGGAAGACGGCGTATATAATGAGCGTAAGTTGCCGTGCATAGTGAAAACGCCGGAAAAAATTAGTATCGAGCAGGACAACGGGGAAACGGTAGAATTTGACGAAGATGCAGTAAATATGTTGCATTTGATAGCGTCGAATCGCGGACAACGTGAAGAGAGAACCGTAGAAGAAAAATTGCAAGAAATAAGGTTCTTGGAAAAATTTGCAAAGGCGATTTATCATCAGAAAGACAGGGGAACGCGGGGACGTTTTCGCACATTTTTTGCAGAAGAAATTTTGAATATATCAAAGTCGCAACTTCAACGCCTTAACTCAATGGAAAAACTGACGGATGAAGTCAAGCAGGCAGTGGACGATAAAAAAATCAGTGAGACGGCGGCAATGGAATTGGCAACGATGACGCCTGAAGAGCAAAATGCAAGTCTTGAAAAAATTTTGTCTGGCGAAGTAAAAGGAACGGTACAAGAAATTCAAAATATGAAAGCGCCTAAAACGGAAGTTGCCGCAGAATCCGAAACAGAAAAGATTGTTGAAAAAGAATCCGTAGTAGAAAAATTGACGTATCCGAAAAATCTTTTGCCGCAAAAAAATTCATCTGATGAAAGTGCCGAAAAAATTATTTCGGTAGGAACAATGATAGAAGTGCCGGAAGAATTTGAAGACCCGCAAAAAGAAGCGGAAGAATGGTTTTACAAGGAACGTCTTGCTTTCTACGAGATGATGTATAACGAAGCCAAACGCCGCAGTGAAGAAGAGACAAGCGAACTTAAAGCGGCACAATGGGGAATAAGGGCGTCAGTGGCTCGTTACAATATTGAAGAATTGAAATTGCAACACAGCGGTTGAAGAAAGGTAATTGCGGGACAAAAATCCTGCAATTTTTTATTTAAGGGCAGAGGTGAAAGAAATGCTCCATAAATTTAAGCCTGACTTGACATTGTATTTGGCAGAAGAGGCGTTGAAACAAAGATTTAGCGCTGACAAGAGCGGCTTGCAAGAAATTTTAGAAATACAAAAAGAATGTAGAGATTATTTATCAACGGCAAATATACGCAGAATTTATGCGCGAATGATGAAAATAGAAGTAACGAAAATGATGATAGAAACGGTTTATAAATCTTTGACGGCAGAGGAACAAGAGTTTGTGAGATTGAAGTACCGAGATAAAAAGCAGATGGTGGCAATATCGCTGAAGTTGCATATATCGTTGGCGCAATTAAATATACATCATCACGCAATTTTGGAAAAAACGTCGGAATTTATGCAGTACAGATTAAGCGAGGAAGATATTTTCAAGCGAGAAAAAATAGCAAACATGATAACGTTGCTCGGAAAAATAATTGAATTTGCAGACAAGTACGATTCGGCGCGAAAATTTATAAGCGCGGGTTGGTTGGAAGTAATAACGGAGCGCCATGAAAAATATCAGGGATTATTGCTAAAAATGGAAGAGATATTGGGAACAAAGACCCTGCATTCGCAAATAATTTTTACGCGAATGGAAAATCCGCAAATGAAGATAAGGGAAATAGCGACAATTTGTAATGTAGATAAAAGTATAGTCAGCCGAGTTTTGAAAAAATTTGTAGACACCGCGAGACCTTATATAGAATGAAAAAGTAGCCGGTAGGGCTGTTCCGCCGTAGGGACAGCTTTTTTTATTGGAAAAGCAAAAACATAAGATTTTGGCGAGGTTTAACTGTAATAAACTAAGGCAGAAAAGGAGGTGAGCAAAATGAAGAAAGCCGTAATTTTTTTGAGCTTGTGTGTAGTGTCGCACGTAGTTTTCAAAATGCTGGAAGGAATATTTTATTTGAATGTGACATCAAGTCTGCCGACGGGACTGTATTTGAAAGTGCCGAGTACAAATTATTGGCGTGGAGATTATGTGGTCTATGAACCTACAGAAGAAGTAAAAAATATAATTATACAAAATAAGTGGGGAAATGCCAAGTGTGATTTTTTGAAAAAAGTGGGAGCGTTGGCAGGAGATACGTATTCCGTCAATTCAGATACGCTGATATTTAAGATAAACGGTCAGTATATCGGGCAGGTTTACGAAACTGATAACGAAGGGAAGACACTGCCAAAATTGCGAGGAGAATTTAAAGTGGAGGAAGGCTATATCTTGCCGATAGCGACAGGCGCAAGGTCATTTGACGGCAGATACAGCGGTACGATACCGGAAAGTAGAATTAAGGCGAAAGTAATTCCAATTTTAACTTGGTAGAAATGTGCCCATAATGGGCAATGCCATTAACTTAAGCGACACGGTAATTAAAGCTAACTGGATAAATGTAACGGCAATTTCGTTGAAAGAGTCGGTTG
>CAJOKY010000012.1 GCA_905235425.1 uncultured Selenomonadaceae bacterium | reverse complement strand
CTTACACCAAAATGCAAAGTGTTCACAGTTATTGCCAAGCGCATTGTAGCTCCAATCGGGACTGTTAATGCAACTTTTGGCGCGTCGTAAAGTCTCTTTCGCACTGTAAAAATGATAGTCATTCAATGTGTTGGCAATATCTGAAGAATTTAAATTTCTATTTTTTAACATAATTTCAAGCGCCTTTTTACTTTGCGGAAAGTGTTTAACTTGAAAATCAGAAGTGGAGCGACTACAATCCAAAAACTTTTCTAACGGTGCTTGTTGAATACCTTTTCCTTTTACAAAATGAATCACTTCATTATTACCGGCATAAACCCCATAATGATTGTACTCAGCAGGTATACCATGTTCAAGCAAACTGTAGACGAATGAACGAGGCACATAAATAACTGTTCCGAGTTCAGTCATGGCGTCAGCCTCCTAACCGTTTCAATTTTCATGCATTTTACGAAGAGCGGCAATATAAGGTACGGCTTTACTAACAACTCTGTAAGCGGGTCCGGCAATATCAACAACAGTCCATACCGCCATTGCAATAGCTAAAGGACCGGCAAATATTGACAAGGCTCTTGTCAAGCCGGCATTAACAGCGAGAGATAATCCTTTTCCGGTAACCATACGCGCAAGGGAATTGGCGACTATAACAGACATTTTGTAAGAGCCAAAGCCGCCTGCTTTAAATAATTTTGCGAAAATCAAATAACCGCCTCTGCCCTCTAAATCTTTCAATTTAAGTCCTTTGAAATTTAAATCTTTTATAATCGCTTTTTTATCTTTTTCGGACATTTCGTTTAAAGAATCATGAAAAACCTTTCCAAGAATTTTATTTTCCATTTCGTACATATCGTCTGAAGAATCGTAAACGTTCATTTTCTTACAAACTTTTTTCACGACTTCTTTATAAGACCTGTCGGCAAAAATCTTCAAACTGTTGTAGCCGAAGTCAATAATTTCGCTTTGAATTAAATCGACGTAAGCTCTGTGATTAGGATAATTATCAATGTATTTTGCATAACCCGTCAGCAATTGGGTCAAACTGCCGTTGTCTTTAATCAAGTCCACCAACACTTCCAATTCTTCATTGCTACAATCTGACAAAAACTCCATGCCTTCGATATTATACGCCATAAAAATCACACTCCTCAAAAAATATTAATGAATTTTATTTGTGTAATGCACTTAAAAAACTCATTCAAAACAATGTACATAATACCTCCCTAATGAATTTTGCCTGAAAGCATTAAAAATTTTTGAAACAAAAAAATCCCGCCAATATATTTTCATATTGACGAGATATTTTTTTATGGATTAACCAAATTATTTTTTTCTTCTAAGCTGGTCGGCGACATTACTTGCAACAGATGCCACGCGACCTTCATTTCTGGCAACTGGTTTGCGTCCCGATTCTTTTACGTTTTTGACTTCGTCGTTTGACGATTCGCCAACAATGCCCATAACCGCGTCTAACACGTCGCCTAAAAAAGATTTTGAACCGGACGCGGAATTTTGATTATCGCTGTCATCATCGACTGAATCGCGAACTTTTTCGACTAAACGCTTACCCAATTTTTGACGTGCAGAGGTAATTTGTTCATCGTCGGAATTGCCAATTTTTTCTTTGCCCAAAAAGTTCACACCTCCGATTTACTTTCTCTTATCTTTACCCTGCGCGGGATTTTTGTTAGTAGAAACTTTTTCATTTTGCGGCGCAGGTTGCGGCTTGGCGCTCAAAGTTTCTTCGATAATATCGACAAGCGCAGTTTGTACGACGCCCAAAACGTCTTTAAGCACCGCGTTGTAAAGATCTCCGCCGTCAACTACACCGCGACCGTTTTCTGTCACGTAAAATTTTTTGGGGTGATCGCTTGCATTAAATGCCGCGTCGAACTTTTCAGCTACGATTTTTTTAATTTTTTCTTTGTCCATAAAGCTTACCTCACTAAAAAATATCACGCATAACCTAAGCGTTTTTATTAATTTCTTGAACGGTTGATTTCAAATGATTTCTTGCCGCGCCTTTAATCGCGGTTGCCGCATTTTCTTTCGTCTCAATAACCGTTTCTTTAGCGTCACTGATTTTATCGGAAACAGTCTCTTTAGCATCATTAATTTTGTCTGATACAGCATCTTTGGCATCATTTACGGCGTCTTTTGCGTCGTTAATTTTATCGGACACTGCCTCTTTTACGGCATTTTTTTTCGCGGTAAGTGCGTTGTTTATGCCTTCAACTTTCTCAGCCGCGTTAAGAAGACCGTCAGAAAGATTTTTCAAACCTAACACTAAAATCACCTCTTAAAAAATTTTATAATTACATGCTGCAAAGCCATGATAAATTTGCAGAGGCAAGCAAGTATAAATCTTTACTTCCTGAATAAACGCTTTCACGAAAAGCAATATTCTCTTGCGCCAAAATGTTTTTTATAAATGCAGCCGTATTCTGTTCGCCGATACGGTTAAAGTCATCTATAACCAAACAAAAACTTTCATTTAAACATTGCGGCAGGTAGTTACAAATATCAATTCGTGACACGGGAGAACTGCCGTAAGGACCGTCGATTGAAATAAAATCGTAGCGTTGACCTTTTACGACTTTACTAAATTCGTTCGCATCGTAAATGATAATGTCGGCAGCCCCCCCCCCCTTTGCCGCCATTGGATAAATCCATTACGACCTTTCTTAAATTAACAACGTTAATCTGGGTATTAGGGGAAAAGTTAAAATTTTTACGTGTAATTTCTACAAATGCGCCGTCATGTTCAACGATATTATGTTTGCAATTTTCATGAGTTTTGGCGTACTGACCGATTAACCTTGAAGATTGACCTAAACCCAGCTCCAAAATATTTTTCGGTTTGAACTCGTTCAAAATGCGAAAGACGGCGTAAAAATAATTGTAGCCTACCGCCCAGCGTCCCGGATATACCGCAAAATTATTTTCGTCAAGCCATGAACAGCCTTTTGCGTCATGAAAAACATTCGCCCAAATCAATTCGCTGACATTGCGATTTAAAGTATTCAACGACATTAATAATTGTTTTCCGAAATCATCAGCCATAAAAAATCCTTTTATCGAAAGTGTACAAAAAATTCTCGAATCAAAACTTTTTCGCCGCAAAATTTTCTACACGCCGATAAAAATTTCCTGCCGACGTGAAAAAAATTTGCTTAGTCATATACTTTGAGATTGACATTCACGTACAAAAAAATTATGCCATGTTTAAGGCGCAATTTAGTTGACGGAAAATTTTGTAAGTGCTAATATTGCGTTGTACAAAAAGCAATTGTTGTATTTTGTAAAGGAGAGTGAACCTTGTATGATTGATATTACCGACAGAGTGCGAAACAAGGATTTGCAAAGTAAAATCGTAACGGCAGAAGAAGTCGCGAATTGGATACAGCCGGGTATGACGCTTGCTTGTAGCGGATTTACTGCGTCGGGCTATCCTAAGGCAATTCCTATGGCACTTGCCGAACGTATGAAGAAAGAACCTTTTCAAGTAAACATTTGGACAGGCGCTTCAACCGGTCCCGAACTTGACGGCGTACTTGCAGAAGTTAAAGGCATTAAACAGCGCCTTCCCTATCAAACTGATTCTAAACTTCGTCCTGAAATTAATGACGGAACTGTAAATTATCTTGACCTTCACCTTTCAGAATCGGCAGGACTTACCCGCGCAGGTTATCTCGGAAAAATTGATGCGGCGGTTGTTGAAGTCTGCGCGATAACCGAAGAAGGCAATTTAATTCCCACGACTTCAGTAGGCAACGCGGCAAGCTACGTACAAAGTGCCGATATCGTTATTGTCGAAGTCAACACCTCTCAACCTTTGGCATTGGAAGGCATGCACGACGTTTATATCCCGTTAGATCCGCCTAACCGTCTTCCCATTCCGCTTGTAAAAGCTGATGACAGAATCGGTACAACTTTTATACCCTGCACGCCGGAAAAAATTAAATTTATCGTACCCTGCGACGTTAAAGATCATACTCGCGACCTTTCGCCGATTGATGAAAATTCAAAGAAAATGGCGGCGTTCACGCTGGAACTTTTGCACGCTGAAATTGCGGCGGGACGTATGCCGAAAAATCTTTTGCCGCTCCAATCCGGCGTAGGCAACGTTGCAAATGCCGTACTTGCAGGTTTTGTTGAATCCGATATGCAAGACTTGGTTGTTTACACGGAAGTCATTCAAGACGCCATGCTTGACCTTATCGACGCGGGTAAACTTCGCATTGCATCGGGTACTGCCTTCTCACCTTCGCCTGCAGGTATGGATAGATTTTATAAGGATATTGACAAATATCGTAAGTATATTTTACTGCGTCCTGAAGAAATTTCTAATTCGCCGGAAGTTGTTCACCGTCTCGGCGTTATCGCAATGAATACGGCGCTTGAAGTTGACATTTACGGCAACATTAACTCAACGCATGTAACCGGCACGAAGATGATGAACGGAATAGGCGGCAGTGGCGACTTTGCGCGTAATGCTTACCTTACAATTTTCTACACGCCGTCACTTGCTAAAGGCGGTAAAATTTCCAGCGTCGTGCCTATGTGTTCGCATGTTGACCACACCGAGCATGACGTTGACATTATCATCACAGAGCAAGGTATTGCAGACCTGCGCGGAAAAGAGCCGAGAAGTCGCGCATTGGAAATTATCAATAAGTGCGCACATCCCGAATACCGTCCGATTTTGCTTGACTACTATGAACGCGCCCTTGCCGCTACGAAGAAGGCTAACACGCCGCATATTATTGACGAGGCGCTTAGTTTTCATTCACGCTTTATCAAAACCGGCGACATGCATAAATAGCTGTTAGCTGTTAGCTTTTAGCAGTTAGCGGTTAGCCGTTAGCTTTTAGATGTACAAGCGAATTTGAGGAGGAAATTTTATGCGAGATTTTAAGGAGGCGGTAAAAAACCGTCGCAGTATCTACGCACTCGGCAAAAAAATTCCCGTACTTCAAACAGAAATTATCGCGGCAGTTGAACGTATGACTAAAGAAGTTCCCTCTCCGTTCAACATGCAATCTGCGCGTGTCATCGTCGCTATGAAAGAACATCACGAAAACGTTTGGGACATTACCGAAAGTGCGTTGAAAAAAATCGTTCCCGCAGACAAATTTGAACCAACCAAGAAAAAGATAGACAGCTTTGCGGCAGGTTACGGAACTATTTTATTCTTCGAGGAAAGCGATACCGTCTACAACATGCAAAAGAAATTCCCGAATTATGCGGAGAATTTTCCTATATGGGCGTCGCATGCTAACGGTATGTTGCAGTTTGCAATTTGGACTGAACTTGAAAATATGGGGCTCGGCGTCAACATTCAGCATTACAACCCGCTTATTGATGATGACATTAGAAAAGTCTTCGACGTGCCGGGCAGTTGGGATTTAGTAGCGCAAATGGTATTTGGTGAAAAATTGGAAGACGCTAAACCTATTGATAAAATTTCTATTGATTCTCGCGTTAAAATTTTTAAATAAATTTAATTATGGAGAGTGAAAAGGTATGTTTAAAATTTTGGGAGTAGACCACATCGGCATTGCGTCGACAGATTTGGCTGACGGCGAATTTTGGAAACTTTTGGGCTTGGAGTCCGCAGGCGAAGAGACCGTAGCAGATCAAAAAGTCACGACGGCATTTTACCCCACTACCGCAGATCATCAGCATGGCGAAATTGAATTGCTTGTTGCTACCGAACCCGACAGCCCCATTGCTAAATTTATCGACAAAAACGGCGGACGCGGCGGCATTCAGCATATTGCCTTGAGCGTTGATAATCTTGAAGCGGCGCTTGCCGACCTTAAGGAAAAAGGCGTTAAACTTATCGACGAAAAGCCGCGTAAAGGTGCAGGCGGCAAAATGATAGCGTTCATTCACCCTAAAGCCACGCACGGTGTACTTTTGGAGCTCTGCCAGCCGATTGAGTAATTCCATATGGAGAAAAAATTGTACAAGTTACTCGGTGCTGACGGTCAATTTTATTTTAGCGAAGAAAAAGGTACACTCGGCGGCAACTTCTTAAGAAAAAATGACAAGATTTACGGTCGCTTGGATTGTCCGGCGGCACTTCGCGCACTCAAAATTCCGAATAGTACTTATCCCCAATATCGCGTTTTCTTCAAAGATGAAGAAACAGCCATAGCGGCGGGTTATCGTCCTTGCGGAACATGTATGCGCGAAAAATACAAAGAGTGGAAAAATAAACAAAATGAATCAAAAATAGAAAAGGAGTGATTATATGGCTACAGTGCAAGACAAAATTGCATTGATGCATGCCAAGAAGGAAAAAATTCTTCAAGGCGGCGGACAAAAACGTATTGACGCCCAGCACGGAAAAGGTAAGCTTACTGCGCGTGAACGTATTGATATGTTCTTCGACGAGGGCACTTTCGTTGAACTTGATATGTTCGTTAAGCACCGTTGCACCAACTTCGGGCAGGATAAAAAAGATTTACCGGGTGAAGGCGTCGTCACGGGATACGGCACGGTAAACGGTCGTTTAGTCTATGCCTTCGCGCAGGACTTCACGGTTGAAGGCGGTTCACTCGGTGAAAAGCACGCACATAAAATTTGGAAAGTTATGGATGCGGCAATGAAAATGGGCGCACCTTTAATCGGAATTAACGATTCCGGCGGCGCACGTATTCAAGAGGCTGTTGATGCACTTTCCGGTTACGCGGGAATTTTCTTCCGCAATACGGCGGCGTCCGGCGTCATTCCGCAAATTTCCGTAATTATGGGACCTTGTGCAGGCGGCGCGGTTTACTCTCCCGCTATTACCGACTTCATTTACATGGTGAAAAATACCAGCCAAATGTTTATCACCGGTCCTGCAGTTATCAAATCCGTTACGGCGGAAGAAGTCACGGCGGAGGAACTCGGCGGCGCTATGACGCATAACACCAGAAGCGGCGTTGCACACTTCGCGGCGGAAAATGAACAGGATTGTATTGATCAGATACGCTACCTTTTGAGTTTCCTGCCCAGCAATAATTTGGAAGATCCGCCTATCGTAAAGACCGGCGACGATCCCGACCGTATGGAAGAATCCCTTAACGATCTTATTCCCGACAATCCCAATGCGCCGTACGATATGAAAGACGTTATTGCCGCTATTGTCGATAACGGCGAATTTTACGAAGTTCACAAATATTTTGCGACGAATATCATTACCTGCTTTGCGCGTTTCGACGGACGCACTGTAGGCATTATCGCGAATCAGCCGGCGGTTATGGCAGGTTGCCTTGACGTTGACGCCTCTGATAAATCTGCGCGGTTTATTCGTTTCTGTGACGCCTTTAACATTCCGCTTGTAAACCTTGTAGACGTACCGGGATTTTTGCCCGGCGTTGATCAAGAGTATAACGGCATAATTCGTCACGGCGCGAAGATGCTTTATGCGTACAGTGAAGCGACTGTGCCGAAAGTCACGGTTATCACGCGTAAAGCTTACGGCGGTTCATACATTGCCATGTGCTGTCGCGAACTCGGCGCAGATCAAGTTATGGCATGGCCCAGCGCTGAAATCGCGGTTATGGGGCCTGCAGGCGCGGCTAATATCATCTTCCGCAAAGACCCCGACAAGGATCAGAAAACTGCCGAATACGTCGAAGAATTTGCGACCCCGTACAAGGCGGCGGAGCGCGGTTATGCCGATATGGTTATTGAACCGAAAGAAACTCGTCCGCTGATTATCACCGCGTTAAATGCTCTTGCCAGTAAGCGTGAAATTGGTCCTTCCAAAAAACACGGCAACATTCCGCTTTAATAGCACAGAAACGGAGAAATTATCATGGCTGAAAAAGTTAAACCGGAAATTATTGCGGCTATTGCGGCGGCAATTCAGCAGGTTACGGGCAAATCCGTCATTGTTAAAGCCGTCGAAATTAAGCGCAACGATAATTGGGCGTTGGCGTCCAAACTCGGAATTAAGAGCTAAAAATTTCAAAGCGTCATAAAAATATTGGAGGTAAAAATTTAATGGCAACAAAAAAATTCAACGTCACCGTAAACGGTACGAAGTACGAAGTTGAAGTAGAAGAAGTTAAAGCGGCAGGTTCAGCACCTGTAGCGGCACCGAAAGCGGCACCCGCACCTGCACCGAAAGCAGCACCCGCACCGGCGGCAGCTCCCGTAGCAAAGGCATCGGCAGGCGCAGGCGAACATTCTATCGATGCACCTATGCCCGGCAAAATTATCAAACTCGTTGCAAGCGAAGGGCAAGCCGTTAAAGCCGGTGAAGTCATTCTCATTCTCGAAGCTATGAAAATGCAGAACGAAATTCCTGCAGACACCGACGGCGTTATTAAAAAGTTCAACGTTGCGGCAGGACAAAGCGTCAAGGCGCATGAATCCCTTGTCATTATCGGATAAAAAATTTCAAGACGACCTTTCGCAAGTAGCGTGAGATTGTTCGATAAATAAAAAAACGCGGCAGTCAATCTTTTGGAATGGTTACCGCGTTTTTTTGTTGGAAAAATTTATTTATCGTGACGCAATTTTAAATACCGATAATATTTCCATTAAAAGAATGATTGAAACTGTTACTTCCCAAGTTGCCGCTAAGCGCGTACATAGAATTTATTTTTTCGGTTACTTGCCGACTTACTTCAACTTCATTGGGCAATCTTACTTTTGAAGTTGCCTCACTAATTTGCACGTCTTCAGGCGATGTATTTTTATTGACATTTTTTTTCGGAGCTTGGGGAAAATCTTCAGCAAAAAAAGTTCCCTCGTAAATGTCGCCGAATGCGCTTTCAATAAAAAAATTTTTTTCGCTCATAAAAATTCCCACCTTTTTTGTAGCGTAAATTTTAAATTTAATTAACTCGAAAGACCGCCGAAACGCCTGTCACGCTTGGAAAAATCAATCAACGCGTCTACAAATTCTTCCGGTGAAAATTCAGGCCATGTCGTATTTGTAAACCAAAGTTCCGCGTATGCCGCTTGCCAAAGTAAAAAGTTGCTGATTCGCAAATCGCCGCTTGTCCTTATCAATAAATCTACCGGCGGCAATTCGCAAGTATCAAGCGCACTTTCAAAAAGTTCAGACGTAATCTGCGCGGGGGAAATTTTACCTTTGGCAACGTCATCTGCCAATTTCTGCGCGGCACGTAAAATTTCATCCTGCCCGCCGTAATTCGCCGCTATGCTGAACTTAACGCCGGTATTATTTTTCATAAGGCTGGTTGCATCGCGAATCTGATTTTGTATGCCTGTCGAAAATTCTTCCCAGCGTCCCAAAAAATTTATGCGCACATTTTTTTCATGCATTTCGCGCTTTTCTTTTTCAAGATACTCGGAAAAAAGGTGCAGTAGAAAATCTACTTCGGCATGGGGACGCTTCCAATTTTCAGTAGAAAAGGCATAGACAGTCAACGCCTCTAACTTCAAATTGACGGCGACGGTTAAAATTTTTTTCAGCGTCTTAACACCGGCGGAATGTCCCGCACTGCGCAAAAGTCCGCGATAACTCGCCCAGCGACCGTTACCATCCATGATAATCGCAACGTGACGCGGCAACTTCGACTTATCGACGCGGTTCAAAAGTTCCTCGTCTTTAATCAAACTTCCATAACTTCCTTTTCTTTAGTTGCTTTCGTGCTTTCGACAAGCTTAATGTATTTATCCAAAAGTTTTTGAATTTTGTCCTGCCCTTCCTTGCGATCGTCTTCTGTAATTTCTTTATTCTTCTCCATTTTTTTAATGACTTCGTTAGAATCGCGGCGAATATTGCGCATGGCAACTTTGCACTCTTCCGCCTTTTTGTTGACGACTTTAACCAGCTCTTTACGGCGCTCCTGCGTAGGTTGCGGAATGGCAAGACGAATCGCGATACCGTCGGAATTGGGCGTAAGACCGAGATCCGATTTTTGAATGGCGCGTTCAATGTCTTTGAGTGAACCTTTATCGTACGGCTTAATCATAAGCATACGCGGTTCCGGCACCGTGACGTTGGCAATTTGATTTACCGGCGTGGGCGTACCGTAATAATCAACCATGACTTTATCCAAAAGACTGGGTGCGGCGCGACCTGCGCGAAGTGTGCCGTATTCTTTTTTCAAGGCGTCCAAACTCTTTTGAAGTTTATCTTCCGCCGCGTTAATAACGTCTTTCGTCATTTTTTAAATCACTCCTTGTAAACCGCTTAAACAAACCTTTCAAAAAATCTAAAAATCTTAAAAAGTTTTCAGCCCTTAAACCCAACCGTAGTACCGATAGGTTCACCGAGAGCCGCTTTAACAATATTTTCGTGATTATCAATGTTAAATACAACGACGGGAATTTTGTTATCCATACAAAGACTGGTAGCCGTAGCGTCCATAACATGCAATTCGCGATTTAAAATTTCAATGTAGCTCAACGTGTCAAATTTTTTCGCGTTGGGATTTTTATTTGGATCGCTGTCATAAATTCCGTCAGTGCCTTTTTTCGCCATAAGTATAACGTCCGCTTCAACTTCAGCGGCACGAAGAGCGGCAGTGGTGTCTGTTGAAAAGTAGGGGTTACCGGTACCGCCGCCGAAAATTACGACGCGCATTTTTTCAAGGTGACGAACTGCGCGACGTCTTATATAAGGCTCAGCAACTTCACGCATTTCAATGGCGGTTTGTACGCGGGTAAAAACGTGTATTTTTTCCAGCGCGTCTTGAAGTGCAAGCGCATTCATAATCGTTGCCAACATTCCCATATAATCGGCAGATGCGCGATCCATTCCCATTTCCGAGCCGGTAAGCCCGCGCCAAATATTTCCGCCGCCTACTACTACTGCTACTTCCAATCCTGCTTCGTGAACTTTTTTAATTTGTCTTGCAATGTCTTCTACAACAGGCGGATTTATTCCAAAAGACTCTTCTCCTGCCAATGCTTCTCCGCTGAGTTTTAAAACGATACGCTTATACTTCATAAGACCACCGCCTTTTTAGTAATAATTTCGGTAAATTTTACAAGCTGATTTATTTTGTGTCAAGAAATATCTGCGCGGCGCTTGAGTAACTTTAACATTATGAAATTTTTGTAAACCAAATTTCATTGACAGATCTTTCTTCAATCTATAAAATATTACGGTATTTGAATATTGATGACTTATTGAAATGAGAAATCTTAACGGGCATTTTTTACCCGACGAAGAGTAAAATAAATTTGTTGACTTAAGATCAAGCCTTAAAAGTAAAATAAATTTTCGAGATTGTTTTTTGTTATATAGAGCTTAAAAAGTTTTTTATTGCAAGTAAAAAAATGAAAATAAATGCGGATAAAATTTTTTCCGTTGCATAAGCCGAAATATTTTTAAAGTTGACAGATTAGCCCTCTTTCAAGATTTTTAGCATGAAAAAATTCCAATAAGTCAAGGCATTTTCTAAAAATCTATGGGGGTGAGCGTCATTGCCATTACAATCGCGGCTGCAATCGTCGCAATAATAATAGGTGTAATCGGAGGTTACACGGCAAGGAAACGTACAGCAGAAGCGCAAATAGGTTCTGCAGAAGAGGAAGCACGAAGAATAGTAGCCGATGCACAAGAAAAAAGTTCTGCCGAAAAAAAAGAAGCTGTTTTGGAAGCTAAGGAAGAAATTCACCGAATGCGGCAAGAGTTGGATCGTGATACTAAGGAACGCCGTAACGAATTGGCTCGACAGGAAAAGCGTATCGTACAAAAAGAAGAAAATCTCGACAAAAAGCTTGATTCTCTTGAAAAGAAAGAAGTACTCTTAAGCAAGAAAGAGACGCGTTTAAATGAATCGCAGGCGCAACTTGACGCAATGCAGGCACGTGAAGATGCTGAGCTTGAACGTATTGCTGAACTTTCACGCGATGAAGCACGTAACCTTATTATGACGGAAGTTGAAGAAGGTTTAAAGCATGAAAAAGCTCTTAGGATTAAAGAGTACACCGCGCAGATTAAAGAAGAAGCAGATAAAAAGGCGCGTGACATTTTAAGCATTGCCATTCAACGATCCGCCGCCGATCATGTTGCAGAAACCACTGTATCGGTAGTTGCACTTCCCAGTGACGATATGAAAGGCAGAATTATCGGACGTGAAGGACGAAATATAAGGACGTTGGAAACTTTAACCGGCGTTGATTTAATTATCGACGATACGCCGGAGGCAGTTATACTTTCCGGTTTTGATCCCATTCGTCGTGAAATTGCCCGCGTTGCATTGGAAAAATTAATCACCGACGGCAGAATACACCCTGCGCGTATTGAAGAAATGGTAGAGAAAGCGCAAAAAGAAGTTGAAGCGCGTATGAAAGAAACAGGCGAGCAGGCTACCTTCCAAGTCGGCGTTCACGGTATTCATCCCGAACTGATAAAACTTTTAGGCAGATTGAAATATCGTACAAGCTACGGGCAAAATGTTTTGAATCACTCAATCGAAGTTGCTAAACTTGCCGGAATTATGGCAAGCGAATTAGGCGTTGACGTGAATCTTGCCAAACGCGCAGGACTTTTGCACGATATCGGCAAGGCAGTTGACCATGAAGTTGAAGGTCCGCACGTCTCAATAGGCGCAGATTTGGCTAAACGTTATCGCGAAAATAAAGTTGTAATAAACGCCATTGCGTCACATCACGGCGACGTTGAGGCTACAAGCGTTGAAGCGGTACTGGTTGCCGCCGCCGATGCAGTGTCAGCTGCGCGACCAGGCGCAAGACGTGAGAGTTTGGAAATGTACCTTAAGCGCTTGAAAATGCTTGAGGAAATTGCAGAGTCATTTGAAGGCGTCGACCGTTGCTTTGCAATTCAGGCAGGACGTGAAGTAAGAATCATGGTTAAGCCGGATAAGATTGACGATTTAGGCTCAGTTACGTTGGCTCATGACATTGTTAAGCGCATTGAAAAAGAGCTTGATTATCCCGGGCAAATTAAAGCTACGGTGATTCGTGAAACACGCGTCGTAGACTACGCAAGATGAATTTAGCAATTAGCAATTAGCGGTTAGCCATTAGCTATTAAAAACTAACACCTAGTCAGGGATTAGGGATTAGTGAGTAGTGAGTAGTGAGGTAGTGAGTAGTCTAAAAGCTAACAGCTAACGGCTAACAGCTAACACCTAAAAGCGACCCATGTGAAGGAGGTTGAAAGCATGTTCGATTTTTTTAGGAGAGAGAAAAAACCGAACCCTGATGCCAGCAGGTTATTGGCGTCAATTTTGGTAGTTTATCCAACAATTCAATCCGTTACTTATGATTCCAATAGCGATATGCTTGAACTTTCTTTCGCATTGAACGGAAAATTTTCCCAAGATGACTTTGAAGATTTTTTAAGCCACGTCGCCGAATCTGTCGAAACTTTTCACCACATTGAAGGTCTGGGCGGCGCTAAAATTGAGTTAGACGTTGAAGGCGTCTACGGTACGTGCTTTTTAAACGTGCGGCGCGATATGTCTACGTTGACTTGCAGAGAACTTTCACTTCTTACCGAGCTTGCACAAAATTATTTTGGTGAAAATCTCATTGAAGAATGTGAAGGCGAAATGCCGGACGAAGAATATATCATGGCGCAGGAAGATTATTTGGAACAGTGTTTGAATAATATCAGACAGCTTAGGATTGAAGGTCGATTGGTAGGAGTACGCGAACAGGAACGCGTCGTAGTTTATGCAAGGTAAATTTTTAAAATTAAATTTGCAGGGTAAGACGAAGGGAGCGAAAATTTATGGCTTTTAATTTTGAATATTACACACCGACAAGAATTATTTTCGGCAGAAACACGGAAGATCAAGTAGCGAATTTGATTAAACGTTACGGCGGTTCGCGCGTCTTACTCCATTACGGCGGTCAAAGCGCAGTTAGATCAGGACTTATTGATCGCGTTAAAAAGTCGCTTGATGCGGCAGGACTGTTTCACGTCGAATTAGGCGGCGTTGTTCCCAATCCCAGATTAAGCAAAGTTCGTACCGGCGTAGGTCTAGGCAACTTGAATCAAATTGACTTTCTTTTGGCAGTAGGCGGCGGCAGTGTCATTGACTCCGCTAAAGCCATTGCATATGCCCTTGCCGAGCCGAATGAAGATGTATGGGATTTATACGCGCGTAAACGTCAAGCAAAGGCTTGTTTACCCGTCGGCGTCGTCTTGACAATCGCTGCGGCAGGCAGTGAAATGAGTAACAGTTCAGTAATCACCAATGACGAGACGTATACCAAGCGCGGATACACGAATAACCTTTCACGTCCCAAATTTGCAATAATGAATCCTGAACTGACTTTGACTTTGCCGGATTATCAGACGGCTTGCGGTTGCGTAGATATCATGATGCATACAATGGAAAGATATTTTACCAACGGCGGCAACATGGAAATTACCGACAATATCGCTGAAGGGCTTATGCGTACGGTTATTCATAACGCCAAAATTTTGGTAGAAAATCCCGTAGACTACGACGCCCGCGCAGAAATTATGTGGGCAAGCAGTCTTTCACATAACGGCTTGACAGGTTGCGGAAATGACGGCGGAGATTTTTCAAGCCACGCTCTTGAACATGAACTAAGCGGAATGTTCGGCGTTGCACATGGCGCGGGTCTTGCCGCTATTTGGGGAAGTTGGGCGCGTTATGTTTACCAAAACTGTTTGCCGCGATTTAAAAAATTTGCGCTAAATGTCATGCAGGTTGAAAATATCGGCTCGGATGAAGAAATTGCCTTGAAAGGCATTGAGGCGGTTGAAAATTTCTATCGTGAAATAAAAATGCCTACATCGCTGAAAGAGCTGGGCATTGAGCCTACAGATTCGCAGATGGTAGAAATGGCTAAGAGATGCGCCGTTGCAGTAGGCGGCAGTCGCGGCTCGGCTAAAAAGCTTTTTGAAGAAGATATGCTTAAAATTTATCAAGCGGCTAATTCTAGGGATTAGGAGGTAGAGGGTAGAGGATAGAAGGTAGGGAGTATAAAAACCTACTCTCTACAATCTACTCTCTACAATCTAAAAAGGAGAATTTCTTTGCGTATTTTAATGGTAGGAGATATTTTCGGCAGACTCGGCAGAAATTTATTTTGCAAGCGTACGAGAGAATTGAAACGCGAAAAAAAAATTGACGTCGTAGTTGTAAACGGCGAAAACATAGCGCATGGCAAAGGTCTAACCGAATCCACTTTAAACGAAATTTTATCAGGCGGCGCTGATATCATCACTACAGGCAATCACGTATGGGATCAAAAAGGCATTGAAAAACTTTTGGAGCGTGAACCTTTTTTAATACGTCCTGCCAATTATCCCGAAGGTACAACGCCGGGCAAAGGCTATTGCATTTACCCGCACCGCGCTAAAAATATCGGCGTGATAAACCTTCTCGGTCGTACCTTTATGCCGCCGATAGATTGTCCCTTTACCCGCGCAGAAGAAATTGTGAAAAAGATTAAACGCGAATGTGACATAATTTTAGTTGACTTTCACGCAGAGGCAACGTCAGAAAAAATGGTAATGGGATATTTTCTTGACGGCAAAGTCAACGCCGTTGTCGGTACGCATACGCACGTACAAACCGCCGATGAAAGAATTTTGCCTCAAGGTACCGCTTACATTACAGATTTAGGTATGACCGGCTCACTTAATTCAATTATCGGCATGCAGATTGAACCTATTATGAAAAAATTTGTTACATGTCTTCCCGCAAAATTTGAACCGTCTGAAATACCGCCTTGCACCTATTGCGCACTGTTGATTGAGATTGATGACAAGACAAACTTAACGACGAAAGTCGAACGTATCAGAATTATTGAAAATTAATTGTTTTTTAGCATCTATCAAGTGAAAAAAATCACAACTTTGTTATATGTAGTTTAAAAATTCAACAATAGAGTGAAGGATTTTTGCTGTACTTGAAGAATTAATACCGAAAATGCAAACGTGCAAAGCAAAGGCATCGTATGCAACAAGAGAGGAGAAACATTTATGGAAATCCTGAAAGTATCGGCTAAGTCCAACCCAAATTCGGTGGCGGGTGCCCTTGCGGGAGTAATTCGTGAAAGCGGCATAGCAGAAATGCAAGCTATTGGAGCAGGTGCATTGAATCAGGCAGTAAAAGCTGTCGCCATTGCACGCGGATTCGTTGCGCCGCATGGAGTAGATCTCATTTGCATTCCCGCATTTACCGATATTGAAATTGACGGCAGTGAACGCACTGCAATTAAACTTATCGTCGAACCGCGCTGATTTAGGACTGCCGTAAAAAATAGGCTGTCTGACGATTTTAAGTGAGGTAAGATTCATGGCAAGCGATTTACACACACATACAAATTTTTCCGATGGAAGTCTATCGCCGGAAGAAATTTTGGACAAGGCAAAAACTATTGGATTAAAATATCTTGCCATCACGGATCATGACACCGTTGACGGTGTGAAATATATTTATGAAAACGGGCTTTACCCCGACAAAAACCTAAAAATTATTTTTGGTATTGAGTTCAGCGCACTAAATCCTAATCATGATATTCATATAGTCGGCTACAACATTGATATTTATGACGGCGCATTGTCTGATATGATCAATGAGGTGCTTGACGCAAGGTGGGTGCGATTTTCCAAGATAATCAAAAATTTGCAGGAAAAAAAATATAATATACGTGAAGCAGAAGTCCTTCAAATTTCAGGTAGCAGCCGTTCAATCGGCAGGGCACACATTGCAAGAGCGTTGGTTAAGAAAGGTGCTTTTCAAAATGTACGTGACGTATTTGAAAAAATGTTGGGTAAAGGCAAACCGGCTTATGCACCGCGTTATTTTCCAACTGTCGACGAAATAGTTGACGTTATCCGGCAGGCAGGCGGACAGGCTATGTTGGCTCATCCCGGTCTTATAGGTGACGATAATCTTGTTGAGGAAGTTTGCAGAAAAGTTGATGCCCTTGAAGTTTATTATCCTAACCACAGTCCTATTGACATTCAAAAATATTTAAGTCTGGCAAAGAGATTTAATTTGATGATCGGTGGCGGCAGTGATTTTCACGGTACCGGTTCAAGGCACGTTGACAAACTCGGAGAATACACCATTCCCGATGAAGTTGCCGAAAAATTTTTCCGCAATACACCTTGATAAGATAAAAAAATACAACTTGAAAATATTTTCCGTTTCGGCGGAATTTTTTTTATTAGGGAACAGGGAGTAGATTGTAGAGGGTAGAGAGTAGATTGTAGAGGGTAGATTGTAATTCCTACTATCTACCTCCTACCCCCTACCCCCTAAATTTCAGCGTGAAGTAAACTATTTCCGGCGGACAGCCCAATCTGTATGGAAACCAACTGCCTACGCCTGCATGTACATAACCGTAGCAATCGTCCTTTATGAACATACCGCGCGTGTACTTGAAAAGCGGCAGAAGTGCATAGCCGAAAATTCCAATCTGCCCGCCGTGAGTATGTCCCGTTAAAGTCAGCGGGATATTTTTTTCTCTGCCGTCGTCAATAAATTCAGGGTGATGCGCAAGTAGCACGCAAACTGAATCGTACGGTACGCCTTCCAACGCCTGCGTGACAAATTCGCGTTTCTGATTTTCAAAACGCTTATCCAAATCCCCGCGACCGCCGGAACTCATTATAGGTGACGAAGAAGGATAATCGACACCTAACATATACAAATTAGCCGTAACACGTTCAGAGCGATTTACCAGCCAATGGATTTTTGTATGAGCCAAATGCGCCTCAATAGCCGAAATGCCGCGATGATGTTCATGGTTGCCGTGACAATAGTAAATGCCGTATTTAAATTTGTCGGTAAAACTGTCAACGATACGAATTGCCTCAGGGTTCATAGCTATGTTGTCAAAAATATCGCCGGTTATTGCCAGTAAATCCGGCTTGCCTTCTACAATTTGATTCATCAAACTTTCAAGCATTTCAAATGAAAAGTACGGTCCAATATGCACGTCGGAAATCTGCGCGATTTTAAAGCCGTCCAATTCCGGCGGCAATTTTTTTACCGGTATATCGAAAAATCTTTCAGCTATTGAAAACCTTTCAATCCTGTTGCCGTAAAGCGAAATTGCAAGAGACATTAAGGGATATACCAGCCCGTAAGATAAAAGTTTTCGCCTTTCGGGACTGTACGGCGTTTCTTTATGAAAGTGTCTGTAAACTGCGCGAATTATTAAAGCGAGTATCACGAGACCGCCGCAAATTAACTGCGTCAATAAAAATACCGTAGAAAAATTTCCAAACACATCAATAATGCCGTTAGGAATATTATCGCGAAATACAAAACCGATAAATGAGAGTCCGATTATTGCCAAATCGACGCCGACAATTATTTTGTACATACGCCGCCTACTGCTACCGTCTAATAAAAAAGTGACGCTGATTAATCCCAGTGCGACAATCAACGCCAAAAATCCGAGTACGTATATTAAAAACATTTTTTTACCTCAGCTTTTAGCTGTTAGCTGTTAGCAGTTAGCTGGTAAAAATTCTACAGGCTACGAGCTACCGGCTACCAGCTAACTTAACTGCAACTTTACAGCCTTCACTACATTTTTCATAAGCATTGCAACGGTTAAAAGACCAACGCCGCCTGGTACGGGAGTTATAGCTCCGGCAACTTCAACAGCCGCGTCAAAGTCAACGTCACCTACCAATTTTTTCGGTGCTATCCTGTTTATACCAACGTCAATTACAGTTGCGCCGGGCTTAATCATATCAGCAGTGACAAATTTCGGTTTACCCATTGCCGCAACCAAAATATCAGCTTCGCGCGTAATATCAGGCAAATTTTTTGTATGCGAATGACAAACAGTAACCGTAGCATGACGCGCCATTAAAAGGTGGAGCATCGGCTTGCCGACAATGTTACTGCGTCCGATTATGACTGCGCGTTTGCCGTTTGCCGTCGATATCAATTCCTGCCAAGTCAAGCATTTCAAGACAGCCTGCAGGTGTACAAGGTACAAGCGCGGGACTGCCGATAACCAAATTTCCCACGTTCACGGGGTGAAAGCCGTCAACATCTTTAAGCGGGTTTATGCGGTTCAAAATCTCTTCAGAATGCGCCTTAATCGCGTCGGGAAGGGGAAGTTGTACCAAAATGCCGTGAATATCTTTTGCGGCGTTTAATTCGTCGATTTTCGCCAATAAATCTTCTTTAGTAGACGTTTCAGGCATTGTAATGACTTCGGATTTTATGCCGAGTTCTTCGCAAGTTTTATGTTTATTTCTAACGTAGACTTGCGACGCGGGATTTTCACCTACGATTATAACGGCAAGCCCTGCCGTTACGCCGAATTTATTTTTTATATCTTCAATTTCAAGCCGCGCAGATTCTTTAATTTGGGCGGCAAATTCTTTTCCGTATAAAATTCTTGCAGACATTATTTTAACTCCTGATTTTAGTGAGTAGTTAGTAGTGAGTAGTAAATAGTGAGTAGTGAGTAGTAGGTAGTGAGTAACAGCTAAAAGCTAATAGCTAATAGCTAACAGCTAATCAACTGCCAAGTAAACGCGATTTTTCTGTAGCGGCAATTACAGCCTCAATCAGCGCACTTCTTACGCCGCTTTTTTCCAAAACTCTAATGCCTTCAATCGTCGTACCTGCAGGACTGGTAACCTTGTCACGAAGTGCGGCGGGGTGTTCGCCCGTCTCCAAAACCATTTTTGCGGCACCGAGCAAAGTTTGTGCGGCAAGTTCCTGCGCGTCTGCACGTGACAAGCCTACAGCTACGCCGCCTTCTGCAAGCGCGTCAATCATCATAAAGGCATATGCAGGACCGGATCCGCTCAATCCCGTTACCGCGTCCATAAATCTTTCGTCAAGCTCTATCGCCCTGCCGATTGAATCCCAAAATTGTTCAACAAGCTTTTTATCGGAATTGGTAGCCTTGCTGTTCACAGTGTACGCCGTCATACCTTCGCCGACTCTAATCGGTACATTCGGCATAGCGCGAACAATCGGACTGTGCGGAAAAAATTTTTCTATAATCTCAATTTTCAAGCCGGCAATGACAGAAACAATTATCGTGTTAAGCGTAATTTTATTTCTAATTTCAGCAAATGCGGCAGGCGCGTCTTTAGGTTTTACCGCGATAACCAAAATTTTTACTTTGTCGATAAAGGGATCTACGCCGACAGAGGCGTTTACGCGGTAGCGGCTGTGCAATTCCGTGCAACGTTTACGCTTGTGTTCGGAGACAAAAATATTGCCGGAATTAAGCAAAGTTCCCCGTATCGCGTTGATAATCGATTCAGTCAACGCACCGCCGCCGACAAAACCTATATAAAGTTCATTTTCATCAAGGTCGTAAGTTTCAGTCTCCATTGGCATTACCTCTCAAAATTTTTTTCGATTATACAAAATCTGCGCGGAAAAATCAACG
>CAJOKY010000011.1 GCA_905235425.1 uncultured Selenomonadaceae bacterium | reverse complement strand
TACGAGCCATAAACTGCTGAATTTATTATACTTGCTGTTTATGGATAAGAAGAAGACAGACGAAAAAGAAAAAATTTTGCGTTCTGAATACGACATAGAACTGACGCGAGATATGAGAGAGGAGATAGTGGAAATGGGAGGATTGATGGAACCGTTGTTGGAAATAGCGGCAGAAGAAGCGACAGAAAAAGCAGAAGCAACCACGTTTATTAAAAACATTCGTAGCTTGATGAAGACGATGAAGCTGACGGCGCAAGAAGCAATGGACGCGTTGCAAGTTCCTGAAGATAAACAAAAAGAATACCTGCCGTTGATTTAAAATTACGCACGCAACCACTTATAAACAGTGGAACGAGAAACTTTGTAGTGTTTAGCAATTTCGGTAACGGTGTAATGGCGGTCGCAATAACCTTGTTTGTAAAAATCAAAATCTTTGGGACGTTTTTGGAGCGTATGAAAAAAAGTCTGTAAAAATAAAACTACCTTCTATGATAAAATAAAAAGTATCACAGGAGGTAGTTAATATGGCGAAAAAAGAAATTATCCGTCAGCTTTTAAGAGAGTACTACATAAAAACGGCGGAAGATATTCAAGACGCATTGAAAGATTTGCTCGGTGGTACAATTAAAGAGATGATGGAAACAGAAATGGGACAACATTTCGGTTACGAGAAGTCAGCGTGTTCAGACTCAAACAACGCCCATAATGGCTATAAATCTAAGCGAGTGTATTCCAAGTTAAGGCAACTTTGAGGTTGATTTGCCGCAGGACATAAATTCCACATTGTACACTATTGACCGAAAAATTATCTCTATGTACGCACGAGGGTTGCGTACCCGACAAAATTCAGACACAATCGAAGAACTTTACGGATTTGATGTTTCAGCCGGTTTTGTGAGCGACGTTACGGCTAAAATTTTGCCGCAGATTCACCAATGGCAAATTCGTCCGCTTGAGAAAGTTTATCCCGTAGTTTTTATCGACGCCACGCTATTCTGTGAGAGATAACGGACCGTGAAGAAAATGGCTGCATATGTGATTTTTGCGATAAATGTCGCCGAGCATAAAGACGTCTTGTGCATAGAAATTGGAGAAACCGAGAGTGCAAAATATTGGATCGTAGTGTTAAATTTTTTGAAAAGTCGCGGGTTTAAAGGTTCGGTGACAACTGCTTTTACGAAAACCGAATTTCAACCTTGCATAATTCATCTAGTCAGAAATACTATGAAGTATGTGTCGGCGAAAGACAGGAAGGAATTTGCGTCATACTTTAAGAAAATTACACTGCTCCGAATGAGCAAACAGCCACGACAATCCATGACGAAGTTGAAGAAAAATGGATAAAAAATATCCGCATGAGATGACATCCTAGCAAACAAATTTGGAAGGAATAATTCTGATATTCAAATTTTTCACCTGCAATTTCGCAAAGCAATTTATATGACAAACGCGATAGAAAGTTTAAATGCAACCGTACACCGTCAGTGCTCTGTAATTCCTTTTGAAGACGCTGTACCTCGCCACAGAACAAGCCCCCAAAAAATGGATTATGCCGATATAAAATTAGAGCATAATTTACGGCGAACTTTCCATTATGTTTGAAGGACGTTTGCACTTCTAATTCTTTCGTTTTATTTCATAAACGGTATTATTCACAGAAATAATTTCGCAGACCCGTGCGTGCAAAATATCGGTTTCGATATTCAAGATTGCTTTAACATTTTGTTAAAGCTACCTTTATAGCCTTCGTCTCCACTGAACTTTTGTATTATCGGATAATCACGGTAAGCATTTCTCGCTACAAATAATATAGATTTTTTGTCGTGCAGATTTGTTCTATTTACTTTAACTGCAAGCAAACAACCTGGAATATCAGTTATTATATGTCGTTTGTGCCCTTTCTTTTTTTCATTCGTCTTTTCAAATTTTTTCACTTTCATATACTGTTTGGATTGTCTGTGAGTCGATGATGCTGTAAGTTGGTTCGGGATTATGTCCGGCGTTTCTTCTTGTTACTGCTACCATATGATTTAAAATTTTATCCCACAATCAATTTAAACGTGCGCGACGATAAAAGCTTTGTACTGTAGAATGTTGTAGAAAATCGTGGGGCAGATTTCTCCATTTATAGCTATTGTCTACTAAATACAATACCATATGCAATAATTCGAGCTTGTTCATGCATTCCTGCAAACAATGGCGCTATTTCTTCTCATTGTTTATAAGTCAAGTCTGTCGAATATCCTTGACGTTTCAAATATTCTTTTTTATACTTTTATTATAGCATTTTTTGTGAATACATCTTCTTATATACGAAATTATTTAGCAAACAAGACACATTCACCGAACGAAATAAGTTTTGAGTCTGGGATAAACATCAAGTAATTTTTTAATGATTCGTCAAAAACAAAAGGGACATCCTCAGAAGAAACTAAATAATGTCGTAAAGCGAAATTATGATCTGGACGAATAAATTTGAGGTACTTTGCAATTTCCCAGATATGTTCCGGTTTGTGATATACGCTCACAGCTAAAATGGGTTTTTTATCATAAATAACGTTTTGGGCTCCTTTAAGAATGTCCAGTTCTGCGCCTTCAGTATCCAACTTTATAAAATCAACTTTCGAAATTTTATGGTTGCTGACATATTCATCCAAAGTAATAATATCGGCGGTTTCTGTACCAAATTCGCTCTCTCTTGTTATTCCTATATGTTTTACATTATGAGTGTATAGAATTTTGTGCTTATAAGAACCTAGTCCAAGATTCTCAACAATAAACTTTTTCTCTTTAGCAATTTTTTCTGCTAATTTAAAATTTTCTCTATCCATTTCAAAAGCGTAAACGTTGCATCCCATATCAGTAAATTTTACCGAAGTACTCCCTTCACACGCACCTCCATCAATAACCACAGAACCCGAAACGGGTAAAAATTCTTCGCAAATATATTGAGATGTGTTTGCAAAAACGGCATAGTTAATATTTCTTGTTACTTTAGCAAGCAAGAAACCCAAAAAAGTTTTTTTAGACAATTCATCACCAAGTTGACTATAAACTTCAGCTAAGTCATTTAAATGTTCCAGGTAGGTATCGTAAATCAATCGGATCTTATTTTTATTTTTTGATAAAATTATTATAGGTATGTCTTTCAATTCGGGTCTTCTAAGAAATGACGCTGCCAATTTGTCTTTAACAAGAATACATTTAAAAATTTGAGGACTATGAGTTAATGCTAAAATATCAACAGGCGACGTTATTAATGCTGTTAAATTAAAACCATTATCTAAAAGCTCACTATAAAATTTCATATTTTCCGTGGTGGGTTCCGGTATAAAGCAAGCTATAGGCACTTTTTCCACGACAAGCTTATTCATAAAAGTTGTATAGTTTTCTTTTTGCATACGCGTTAGCATTTCGTCAAACGATTTCACGTAAAATTTTCCTCCTTTAGCTCATATGCTTCAGTACAAAGATAACATAAAGTTTTTCTTGCGTCTCCGACAGACATGCTCTTTAAAATATTTTTACGTTCTTCACTGTTAATTATCGTTGAGTAAGAATCGGTTTTCAAATTTCCCAAAACGTGTCTCAGACCAAAATCCATACAGCAAAGTACAACATCACCATTTGGAAGAAGTACATTGGAAGTCAAATCCAAATTAAAACTGCAATAAATAAGATTATCCGTTTTATTCAGCGGAACACGAGTGATTAATTCTTTTCCTTTGAGATGTCCTGCTCTGTATGACATTTTACAAGATATTGGCACTTTATTTTTAGTAAATGTCAATGCTCGTTCTTCAGGTTCAATCTGACTGCTGGCTTTTTTTATAAAAGGTTGTCCATCAATTTTTTTAGCATTCAAAGCAGTTTCAAGAATATTGTAATATTGTTCGTTCAATGGTATTTGGCGTAACCATTTTTGTCTGGCAAATGAAGATTAACCGTCTGGAAATTAATCGTCTTCACTCGCTCAAAAGTTTCTTCATTCAACCCTGACAATGTCGTATAAAGATGAATCGTTCTGCCGATTCTATCGGCGTATTCCATCATGTCTATACGGTCTTTTGCCAGAAAAGGTTCTACAAATCCCGAAAAAACTATAGCTACCTCGTCAGGTATTTTTCTCAAATATTCCTTAAAATCTTTCAGATACATCTCCTTTGCACCTTTGTAGGTCTTTAAAAGACGACTTTGAGGACAATACCGGCAGTTTATGGAACAACCTATCAAAGGCGTTATTTCCATTGCAGTTTTTCTGCGTTGCTCATTGAGTACAACCTGCAGTTTTATCTTACGAAAAAAATTCGGAAAATCAACAACATTTCGGAGATTTTTGGATTCTGCGGCATTCTGCCACTCATACTGAAGAGTGTTTTGAACCGCCACAAGATATAAAATTTTGCGCTCCATGCGAACAGTCTAATCTAAAGTGTAAATCGGCAACCCGTAAATTGAATCGAGTTCGTTAATTTTTTCCAAGACACAAAAACCTGCAATGCGAATATTCCTGTATTTCAAAAATTCAAGTAATTTTCGCGCCCAATCTCCGATACCACATATTATAATGAGATCACAAATTTATCTGTAGGATTTTATTTTTTCTAAATAAAATTCCTCTTCAGCAATAAGTTGTTGTTTGACATTCATAAAAAATTTCTCCATATTATTATTTAGTACATATCAATTCGATTTTATTTGCGATTTTGAATACATGCTACACGACTTTTTAATATTTTCCATATCGATTTTAAACTGTGTTAGGGAAATTCTGCTATGAATAAAATCTTTTTTTGTCTGCAGACATTTACTGCGCAAGATGAAGTTATCAAAATCTTTAGTTTGAGAATATAACTCGAAAAATGTTCTGTTGAATCTAAGATTTGCATGATGATTGCCAATACGTTCGCCAAAAGCGTCGATATCTCGAAGGACAAGAAGAGGTTCTTTCCCGAAGGATTTTATTTCCATAGGAGTTGGAATTTTTCCAAGTTGATAGTAGCGTGTAACCAATCCAATCAATTTCTTTTCAAAAATTTTGTCAATGGGTATAGGGGCATATCCCATAACTTCGAGTGCGACCGGCAAAAATAATTTGTTTACGTTCGGATAATAAATGCTGTGATGATGACCATGAATATTTATATCATATGAATGATTGTATCGCGGTCTATGAGAAAACAAAATTTTTATTCCGGCAACAGTCAGAACCATTTCGTCGCAACAAAAGTCTATTCCTAAATTCATGTAGTATTCTGAGGAATTTTTGTCGTGATTTCCGCGTAACAAAATTTTTCTACCAGTAAGCGAACGAATTTGACGTAAAGTATTTTCATCATTGGTTATCCCGATGTCGCCCAAATGAATAATGGTGTCATCCGACGCGACGCTTGAGAGCCAATTATTTATAATTCGTTCTTCAAAATCTTTTGGGCGTAATCCCGACGTTTTTAGTGATTCATGACCAAAATGCGTGTCGGTGATTATGTAAAACATGCGATTTTCCTTTCTTGAAAATTTTTAAGTATAAAGTCGTAAGTCATTGGAGGAACAAATTTCTTACAATCTTCTATATTGCCTTGACGAATTAAACGGCGCACGATCGACGCACTGATGATCTCGCCACTTTTCGTCTTAAGGCGAGGCAATTCAATTATGTCTACACCGAAAATCGGCAACATACAAAGCATCAGTTCATTATATTTTCTCGTTACTGAGTCGAAAGGCTCATCACCAACAAAACGTTTCTTTATTTTCAAAGTGGGCGCGATTTTTTGTCCGAACAATTTTATATCTAACACAGGTGTAATTGTTTCTTGTCCCTGCAAGTTTTCTTTTTGAAAGTAATCTAAAAAGGTTAAAAGTGAAATTATATATTTACCTGACGGTAAAATCTTTACATTTTTTAAGTCGGAGCAACATTCTTTCGCCATTTTAAATCTATCCTGAAATTTGAATTCCGAGCAATCTTCCTCTACAACAAAAACGTATAGAAAATCCGTTTCTTGAAGGGCCTTTTCTATGAGATAGCGATGTCCTAGAGTGAAAGGATTGCAATTCATGACAACGGCACCAGCTGTTTGCGTTGGTACTTTTTCATTTTTTAGAAATGATAAAAAATTCTTAAGCTCAAAATTTTTATTCAAACGTTCGCTGACACAATTAGCCGAAAAGAAAGAAGCCACAGCAACTGATTTTGTGTTCGGCGGAAAATCTTTAATTTGTTTGAAGATAAACTCTGCAATGAGACAACTCCCCTCTTCGTTGATATGATGCCCTAATTTTGTGTCGCGAAAAGGTTTGCTCATCTCAGCTCCATTTCTGTCGAAAATGTCATCGATGAAAAATTTATCTGAAATATTTTCTTTGAATCCGTATTGCCAAGCATCACCGTTTACGTGAACAATAACGTCACCCGATTGAAAAAGTGTGTCTGCCATGCGATACAATTCATTTATTGTTTCTCCCGAAAATCCTCCATTATTACCGCAATTAACAACTTTGGCGGGCAAAGAATTTTCATTAAGAAGTTTTTGTAATAAGGCTGAAATTGTATGCGAATCATCAACAAAAGTTCCGACTACCGAACAGGCCCCAAAGAGAAATATAGTTCGCTCAAAATTTTTTGGCGTGTAAGGAGTCCGTCTTAAACCACCCACAGTATTCCATTGCAAGCTGAATTTATCAGAATGAACTAAATAATCTTTTTCTAAACTTCCGAAAGTCAAAGGTGCTATTGCCGTCCTTGTAGAGTATCGTGTCCGAAAAAAATTCTTCTTTTGAAACTTTGAAGGAAATTCTAAATAAATATACCTTATGCCATTTTTGACTAAGTACCGACGAATTTCTTCTGCAAATAAATTAGCATAGAGTTGCTGAGCTCCCATCTTGGGCAATTGAATGTTTTCCCATACATCTGCGCCGTGAACGAGAAAATCAAATTCGTCGTCATAAACACCCGACATGGTATCATCAAAAACCGTAATATTGAGTATCTCATGAAATCTTTCAAAAAAACCTTTAAGTGATCCTAGATTGGAAGAAATTAAAATTCGTCGCTTGTTTAAAAAAAAATCTAACGCTACTTCGTCGCTTATTGCATCCCAATAAACTGGTGGGAAACTTTCTTCGCAATTTTGCAACATGGATGTTTTAGAAATCTTGCAGAACGACAAAATTTTTCTGTCTTTTACAATCGGCAACTCAAGGACATTTTCCTCCAAAAATTTTTGAGCCATTGAAGTTTTAATTTTCAGTTCGTCTTCTGAGAAATTCAAAAACAACTCTTGACGTGTAATAAAAAAATTTTTAGGAGCAACTTTACTAAAATCATCTCTGGTAATGGTACCCACGAAATTTCCTTTTCTGTCTGTAATAGCCACTGAAAATGCATTGGCGTCGAATCTTTGAATAATTTTTTTGGCAGATAGCTCTTCTTCTCGAATAATTTCAGTAGCAGATTTTATATAACAAAATTTTATCAAGTTGTTAATTTTTTCTGCTAAAAATTTATCCCAAAGCTCGTTTATGCTTATCTTGTTGCAAGGCGGAAAATTATCCTCAACGTAAATTAACAGAGCATTATTATCGTTTACTACCGAATCAAAATTATCAGGGCTAAGTAACGCGATTTGCATTCGTCCATTGAAGCAGTTATAGAAGTTTAATAAAGCCTCGTCTTCTAAATTTGCAAGATATATTTTTTCATACGCGTCAAAGTATTTAGTCGCCCAAGAAACTTTTTGCCATTCAAAATTACCTAATCCAGCCTTAAAATTATTCAATACTTGCATTGTATTTATCATGAACCGTTACTGAGAGTCTATAAAAAGTTATAAACTGCTATGTCTCATTCCTGATTCAGCGCCGCTCCGATTTCTAGAAATACTACTTGCGTTTGGTGTAACGCTCCACAGGCTTGAATTCCCCGCTAACGTACGGGAGGGTACTCGCATTAAAAATTTTTGCGTTCAGATACCCTTATTATACAGAGATTAACTCTAAGTCAACATAAACCTTTTTCAGTAACGGATTCACCTCCTTATTAAAATTTATTTTTATCTGTTAATAGCCCCTTAGTGTTAATTGTCTATAGCAGTCATATTCTTTCGTGCCATAATCAAGGCGCACTTCTGTGTTAGATTGAATTGATCTTCCATACTTACTGAAGTTTTCACCGCGTACTCGAAATCATCGCGTAATTTTTTTGGCAAGCATAAATACTCCGTATACGTGTTGATAAAGGCAATATATTCGTCTCGCTTGAAACTTACAAGTCGGAAAAATTTTTTCTTCATAATTTGATCAAAATCAGCAGCTATGTAGTCGCCTTCGTTAAAAGATGTATGTGCAACTTCTTTAGGCAAAAATACCGGAAAAAATTTTTCATATAAGTCGTAAAGAATTTTTTCCTTAACAGAGCTATTCTGTAAAATCGTCGTTGTCTTGAATCGAACAAAAAAACCTTTCGGCTTTATTAAGCTGGAAATCATATTCAATCGGTCGTCACGCTTAATCCATTGAAAAGATGACGCCGCGAAAACCAGATCAAATTTTTGATGACTATTTTCTGAGAAAAATTCTTCAAAGCTCATTATTAAAGGGTGGAAATTCTGAAAGCTGTTATACTTTTCGCAGGCAATATTGAGCATTTCAAATGATGGCTCAATGGCTGTTACATCGATACCACTTTCCAAAAATTTTTTAGTCGCCTTGCCGGTACCTATGCCTATCTCCAACGCGGTTTTAATCTTGCCGCAAAAAGAAAAAATTTCTTCATAAAGTTCAAGTGGATAGCTGAGTCGCAATTTGTCGTATTGTTTCGCAATTTTATTGAAAGATTTACTCATTTCATCGTTGCGCATTTTGTAAAGATCTTGCATTTGATTTTCCTCATGAAATTTTTCAGCGAATACTGGTTGTGGAGTTTATCAATTCTTTCATACGCTCTACAAATGTAGGATTAGCCAAAAGCTTTTCGCACCCTTCAAAAACTTTGACACCCATACTAACGTCGCAATTTTTCAATGCAAAATTTTCCAAAGAGCGACATTCTGCAAATGCTCCGTTGCAAATAACCTCTACACTTTCAGGAATTGCTAGTGATGTCAAATTTTGACAACGGGCAAGCAAACCAGATTCAATTCTTCGGAGACTGTGCGATAAATGAATTTGCTTAAGCTTTCTACAACCGAGCAAGATTTCTTTACCAGTGCGCGTGACAGAATCCGGCATAAAAAAGCTTTCGAGTCGACGGCATAAAAAAAATGCACCGTTTTCGATACTCTCAACTTCGCCGCAGAAAATTACATGTCGCAAATTCAAGCAAAACTCAAAGGCGCGCTGCTCAATAACTTTTACATTCTGTGGAATTTCTATCGAAGTAAGTGACGAACACTCCTCGCACAATGCTTTGGAAATTTTCGTTAATTCCGGCGGTAATGAAAGATTTTCCAGATTAATACATCCCTCAAATACTGCATCCTCCAAAATGTTTATTGAGTGAGGCAAGTTTATTTCTCTTAAATTTTCACAGAAAGAGAATGCACCCACTCCAATAGAATTCAGATTCGCGTTAATCTGTACGACCTCAAGAGTTTCATCCTCTGTAAAGGCTTCCGTACTTATGGCAACTACATCGTATCCGTTAATTTTCGATGGAACGTTTAGAACAGAAATTTTTTCGTGCCGTCCCGTTATGATTGCACATCCATTCGAAATTTTCCATGTTAAATTTTCCATTGAAAAACCTCTCACTCGTCGACTAACCAATCACTTAGTTTGGGGTAAGAACCCGCCGCTTCCCAATCAACTTTTTGAGTTCTTGCAGAACAATTTTTACAAGAATCATTCGGCGTAGCAAGAAAATCGATCACCTCGCGCCCGTCTTTAACAGAATAAATGTCCAGCTGTCCGTCGGTTAAGAAAGCGACACCGAATTTAGAATTTAAATCCTTGACAACCATCGGTACTGTACACCGCGAAACATGACCGTTAAAAAGATTGCAGGCTCCTTTACAGCCGCAATTTTTCACAATGTCTTCGAGAGTTGATTTATTGTTCAATATAAGAATTTTATTGAACAATTTTTTGTCTGTCAAACGATAGCGCAAATTTTTTCGTTGTAAAATTTTTTCCAATTCATTACGAGACTGTTGTGACATTATCGGGAAACACGTAACTTTAATCATGACATTAAGCTCTTGACATATATGCCAAAAGTCTTCCGACATGGTCGGTAAAAGCAGACCGTTCGTAAGTAATCCGAGATTAGTTCGAGGATAAAAATTTTTAACCATTAAAAAAATTTCTGTTATATTGGGGTGCAAAAGCGGTTCGCCTCCCAATACGTTAATGTTTATTATGTTTATGTCTAAGAATTTCATTCTACTTAAATCAGCACTTAAACGGGAAATATCTAAAAACCATTCCTTTTTGATCGGAGAACATGAGGAACAACCCTTGCAGTTCAAGTTGCAATGCATAGTTGCCCAAAATTCCAGGTAATCCAAATTATTAACCATCGTCGAAACGCCTCCGATAATCGTCAATTACCACCGTCAAAATATTTTTCCATTCAAATCGTTTGAGAATTTTCGCCGTTGTAACCAACCTTTTCTCTCCCTGACCAACTTCAAGAAGTCTTTCGTCAAAGTTTTTATAACGGAAATAAATAAGCCCATCTCCGAAAACCTCACGTAACACAGAATTTTCTTCAGCTATAACTTGACAGCCAGAAACCAGTCCACGAAGAATTCGATCATGAATACAAGCCGAAAAATTCGGGCTAATATGCAGAATATGTGTGTATTTAGAGAAAAGTTTGTTCAAGTTGGAATACGGCACATCGCCTAAGTGAATGACGTTGGGTTTGCGCAACAAACTTTTTTCAGCGATATTGCCTGCCAAAATGAGCGACCATTTCTGAATTTTCTTTAGAACGTTTAACCTTTTAATGCAACGCAGGTATGAGTTGGTAAGCCTAAAAAATTCTTCAAGGTCAACAATTTCATTCTTCTGCAAAAAATTTTTGTAGCGAACAATAAAAGAATCGTCGATATGTTGCAACATATCGCCCAAAAATCTTTCTATAGATTTACGCTGATTCGAGCGTTGGATTTCGGCTTGTAAAGAACTTAAATTTTTTACCTGCCCTGCGAAGACTATTCCACGTTCGCGGATTTTGTCATAATTGTATTCAGCGTCCGATATTCCGAGAGGAGACCATAAAAAATTTGGGGGCTTCGGTTCATATAGTTCAACAAATTCACGGTCAATAAAAATCGGTGTAAAATTATTCGATGAGTATTGCGGCATTTTTAAAGGGTTGTCGATAATCCACTGATAATGAGGAATTTCGTAAATGTCGCAGATAAGTTGCCTACCAATCAAGGATTTATACTTGCCTATCCCCAGAGAAAAATTCGGTTCGTGTTGCTCGCATACTGCTACAACCTCTTTAATATCTTGTGCGCGAAAAACTCTATGACCTAACTTTTTCAGCGCATATTCTATTTCAGAAAGAAACTTTTGAAAAGAACCATATGCTCCTAAAAAAGCATTCTCTATCAAAAGGATTTTCAACAGCGCTCCCCTCTCATCTCTGCAAAAACTAACAAATCACCATTGCAGGACATGTTGACTTCAAATGTTGTCTCTTTATTCTGATACTGAAGGCGAAGTTCTTCGTCAAAAATATATTTGCAATTCGTATCAGATGAAATATTTTTCAGTCGACTGCGCAAGTTTTCAACAAAGTTGGCTCTTCTTTGACTGTGGCTTTCGACACTTACGAGTTGTTTTAAAATGGGATTTTGTGACAATAAGAGTATCGGAGTCCTTACGAAAAGTACTTCTGATAATTCAGCAACGGAGACGCTTGACGTTATCACAACTTCCGATACTGAAGCCAAAAATTCAAGGTATTTAATGAATGGAAGAATCCCTGCTACCACTTTGCAACGAACGGGATTAATTCCACATTCAAGTAACCTTAGCTCAAAATTTTTTCTATAAAGCTTCTCACAGAAAGCAAACGACATGAAAATTAAATTTTTGTCAAACATAGTATCTTTGATTTGTAAAAGTTCCGTATTCGATATATACCTAAGATCGCCTATAACTGCAACGTCTTTTTTTCTTCGGATGCAATGCACTTCCTCGCCAAAGTAAATTTCAGATTGGAGCGGCAAAGGTGTTTCAACGAAAATTTCGTCTAGGCTCAATATATTTTTCCCCAGCATAGAAACTGCCGGTAATCGCGTTCGCATTTTGTTACACGTTAAGTCCAATAACGCAAAGATTTTATCCTCTGCGATAAGATTGTTGAAAGCTAAAATTCCGAGATTGACAATGTGCCGCACAGTTATGCCCGCCGGAAGAAGTCGCACCAGTTTGTTGTCGAAGATATTATCGAAGTACAGGTAAACGCTGTAATTTTCTTCCTGAAGAATTGAAATTAGATCATAAATGAGTGCCGATTCTTTGTGGCGTTGAATATCGTTGACGTAAATTCCGATTCGATTTTTCTCCGACGAAATAAAATTTTTAGGAAGATTTTCAACGTAAGCTACTACCTCAGTTACAAGCATATCACGAAAAAAATTTCTTTGAGGAAGACCCATTTTGAAGTAGAAATCATTTAAAATTCTCTCTCGAAAAATATCGTCGCATTGCTTGCTAGCTTGAATTAAATTTTCCGAATCAAAGCCGTTCACTGTGATTTGACGATTGAATTCATTATGATCCCAAATCTTCCTCAGCGGATCATTGTCCTTGATAGTCGAGACATGGCACTTTTCATAACAAAAATATCTGTGACAGAAGGCATGGTGATTTATCAGCTTTATGGGCGTATCTGCAAGTTGTTCGTAAAATGACTCTGCTTCTGCTTGATGCCCAAGCACGTGATAAAGCAATGCCAAATTTAAGCTAACAGCAGGTAAAAATTTTTCGCTACAAATATGGCTCGCCTCTTGCATGAGTTGAAGTGCATCAAAAAATTTTCGGTGAATAAAGTAATTTCGTGCCTGCTCGAAGAGACTCGCCAAATCTTTTTTGTACGGAGATTCTCTTATAGGGACGACGTGATATTTCATGACCATAGAAATTTATCTTTCAATTAAGTAGGATAGTATCTCTCAAAAGTTTTTGTATTCGTTCAACTGACAAATATTTTCGGAGTAGTACTCCCTTTGAACTCTCTGCTCGAAAAAATTTTTCGTCCTCGTATAATCTCAAAATCGTATTAACCATTTCTTCTATACAGGACGCAGTTAGTGGTCTAATCGGTTCGGGCAAATCTGCTACGCTTAAAATTCTTTCTGGAACGATAGTCGGCAATCCTGCTACCAAGCCTTCAAAAATACCACGTCCAAAACTTTCCCACAACGACATTGAAATATTTATGTCGCACAACTTGAATAAGTAGTTGATCTGTGCGCGATTCAATGTGCCGTGAAAAAATACATCGTTCATCAAATTTTTTGTCTGCAAAAATTTTATACATTCTTCGAATAAATTCTTATCCTGAATGGTTCCAACGCAATGAAGCTTCGCACTCGGAATAAACTTCTTGACCCGTTCAAAAAGTTTCATTGTATCCGGATGTGCTTTTTGGCTACGCAATGCCGCAATATAAATCAGTTGTAAATTTTCACTGCAAGGTTTAAAAAATTTTTGATCAATTTCACTGACAGAACGCGGTATGACGGTGAGTTTTTCAGGTGAAATATTATATTCGCTAATTAAAATCTCGCCTTCTGCATTGCTCGGCGTAATGATTTTATTTACGTGGCTCAAAGCTTTTTTTTCTGCTAAAATGTAGTCATGCGGAACGTATTCTTGTGACTTTAAATATTCCATGCCTGTGAACATTGGTAACAAAATTATTTTTCTGAAAGCGTCTTTTCCAAAGTCCGCGAGCCTTAAAATGAACATGCAATGTTGAACGATTATTGTATCGTAATTTCCCGCGAGATCATTAATTTTTTTCGCAGAAAAATCAGCTTGTTGAAGGCGCACACGAAATTTTTGGTCATTTCCTTTCGAGTAAAAGTCATAATTGGCAAAGTCAATGTGCTGAAAAAAGATTTCATGAACAAGAGGAACTTTTACATTACTGTCATATTCGCGAAAACACAAGATATCCAATTGACAATATGCTCCGAGTGCACGAACAAATTCTGAAACAGTGGAATCACCACCGTCATTACTGTCTGTTGGGAACGGATGCTTTGATGTTACAAACAAAATTTTTTTCATGTTGGTGTAAAGACCTCTTTACGTAGTTGCCTTAAGAACAAATTTGCGTCATCGAGAGATTCAATCTTCACCGAATCAACGGCAAATCTAATTGGATTGACAAAGAAGGCTTTATCACAATGCGCAAGAAACATCTCGTCCAAAACATCATTGCCAATTCCAATTATTCGTTGAGACTTCAATTGAAAATTTTTTAGATAAGCCAACGCACTGTATTTATTAATAATTTTCGAAATGATTTTTATGTTGCCTGCATTAGCTATAACTTGTCGTGTCGCGTTGCTCAACGAATTGTTTAGTCTGTGAACGACCTGAAGAATTGTGTCAACATTACCGACAACTTTGAAGTTCACGTACAAGTCATTAACAATCCTCTTTCTTATTAACTTTAAACCGGCGTGAAAAATTTCTTGGTTCACGAACTCAATTTCTTGATCACTGATGGCTGGTTGCATATGATGATATTCCTGCCACAAAATATCTCGTTTCCCATATTTTACTATAACTTCGCCGCCATTAGCAATAACAGTTATGTGTTCAAGATTATTGGCGATGATAGGATAGCGTTCAAGAATTTCCCAAAAGTCACCTGCAGAATTTATTATTAACGTACAATCCTCAGAACTCCATGAAAAAATTTCTTCGAGTAATGCAATATTTTGCTCATACGTCAAAAAATTATGTACAATGGAGCCTTCTAAATCAAAACAAAGTGCCGTTTTGATAAATTCACGTCGTTGCTTAAATAATTCAGTATAAAAAAAATTAATTATGTAATCCCAACCGTAAGCAGTTAGGTCTTTCGTTACGGAAAAACCAAACTTTTTATCGAGAGCGCATTGAAAAATATTTTCTGGCTCGCTTAAATCTCGCGACAAAAGCACGCCGATTCCCGGTATATTCTCAAACCATTCACCGACGCCGCCCGCGTCAAATGCAATGACAGGAACCTTCTGAGATACAGCTTCAATAATACTTCGCCCCATCGTTTCAGTGTGAAGATATGTTTCATCACCGCTCAATCTCAATGTGTCGACACTTGAACTTATCAAATAATCAGATAACGAGATGTATTCTAAAGCTTCTTCATGAGAAACCTCGCCAACAAAAGCGAAATTATCCTCTAAAAAGTTGTCAAGACAATATTGACATAAAGAAGGTGACTCTTCGCCTGTACCCAATATTAGCAAAAACCATTTGTTTGATTTGAGCGCTTTAAAAATTTTCAGAATTTTGGCGATTCCTTTGAATTTGACGTGCCGCGCAACAATGCAAAAAATAAACTTTCTGATTGTATTATAACGACAGTCAAACTTATCACGTAAAACGTTTTTTCTTGCGATGTTTTTTTCAGCTAAAACTAAATCCACGCCGCCACGTACAATTAAAATTTTTTCTGGTGCAATGCCGATGTTAACCATGCGTTGCCAAGTGTAGATGCTGTTAGCAATGATATAGTCAATATTGGTGTTTATGGCGTTGCTCCATGAACGTTGTCGCTCATTTAAGGAAAGAGACATATCTCGCCAAGGTGCTTTGACGAATTCATTACCACCCGAACGCATAACAAAGATAGCTTGCTGAAAGTTCTTTCTCAGCTCGTCAAAGTGTTCAATCCAATGACCATCATTAAAAAACATCATATCGATTGGAATTTTTTTCAAATATTCGCCTAAATGCTCAAATTCAGCAAAAAAAATCACACGACAACTTTTTTCTTCACGAACAATGATTTGCTTTGCTGATTTTGTAATAAAAAAAAGCCTTTCGTACGTCGGCGAAATTACAAGGTTAGCTATCAAATAGTGAAGATGTATTTCCATTCCACCGATTTTATTCCGACCTGCACCACTCCAAATGACCGCTGTCATTAAAAATCACTCCAATATTTAAAAATATTTTGACGAAATGCAACTTCTTCGTGTTTTCTTAATCCGCGCCCCAATTTCACGGCAGAAGCAAGTTGAACACACGACAGCAGGTTTTCATCGTGATTTGTCATATCGTAAAGTTGTTTTCCAAAATTCGGTGGCAAACTTGCAATCATATACCCTAAATCCCACCATTTTGGAGAACAGCCTGCCGAAGCAAAATCATACAAATATAGTGTCTCGTCCGAAAATGACATATTTGCGAGAGAAAAATCGCCGTGCATAATAACTGAAACTTCTTGCAAATAAACTCTTTCAATCAAAAGTTGTTCGTCAATATTCACGAATTTTTTTAGCCAATTAATTGCACTTGTCAAATTCGACTTGTAACTTTGATTCCAGAAGTCGATACCGTCTGCAGGCAAAATTTTTAAATTAGCGACAAGGTTTAACTGCTCTAATAATTTTGTCAATAAATTTTCGTCGAGCATCGTCAGGCTAAGCTCAATCATATCGATATAGCAATATTCGTTGAAAAATCGCCTGAACTTTTCGGAAAAACCCGTCCTAACAAAATGCGGTGTATTTATTCCCATTTTTTCATACAGGAGAGAATATTGTCCTTCGCGCTCGGCAACCTTTTTATCGCCGTATTTAAAGTACTTTCGGAAGATGTCACCATCTTTACAACATAAAGATTGGCGTCTATCAGAAATAATTGTTTCCATTTCTTATGTTAATCACAGCATTATAATCGTAACATTTGAAAAATGACCTAAGTTTATATAAGCTTCGCCAAAGAGCCTTCGGAATTTTATCGTAAGTGGGTAGAGCGTCCTGTAGCTAACCAGTCGTTAATACGTCACCAATTTTTACTGGATGTCCGTATTTGTGCGAATCTGTTCAAAAAATGGACATTTATCTATTGAAAGTTTATTTGCCGACAAAGTAACTTCCTTTTAACGTTACTCGTTACGACTTTCAGAAAAGGTATCATTGTCCAAAGACGAATTTTTAAATTTGATGCTTAACATTTTCATCTGCTTTATCTAAATCTTTTAAAAAGGCTTGCAGAATGGTCGTAGACGGCATTGGATTTTAATAAACTTAAGGTAAAAACTAAAATAAAATTAATAACCGAATTAGAGGATTCAATAAGCACTTCATTGTCAACATCGTCAGAGAAAGACGTACAAGTGACAGGTTCCGACGTGTCGTGCGATTTGACTGGCAATAAAGTATTTAACGGCGAGTTGATTTCATCTTGATTATTTCCCAGTGAGCAGGTTAAGTCGTCTAAAGCTATATCATCCATTGAATTAATATTGACGACATCATCTAAAGGAATTGTATCAAAAGATTCACCTTCAGAAACAACTGTGTCCAAAAAACCTAACTTCGCAAGCCAACTATAGACCGATTCTATACATAGTTTAGTTTTTTCAAGCAAATCACCAATTAAACCATACCGATAAAGCCAACGATAAATTTCAGGCGTAAGACGAAGGACAAGTTTCTCCGAAGGCAAATCCCGCGGCACAGCATAATCCGTACTAGAATGAAAAAACTCATCAACTTCTTTTTGAAGCCCCATAGAGAATTTAAAACAAGGAACTTTCTTCAAAGCTATGGCATATTCACTCCACAAATCAGCAAGATTTGCTGTCAATTCATCTTTCAACAAATCAAACGGTGTCTTACTATTCTTCGTCAAATACGTAAGTTCCGAATCACCACCATATAAAGTCGAATCGGTTCTTATAAGCTTAGCAAGATATATACCGTCTTTAACTTCAAAGAGATCACCAGCTTTACCGTGCTTACAACCACAATTTGAGCAGAATCATATCGACTAAAGAATAAGCCGTGTTTTTCAAAAGTGGAAAGATAAGTAGGGGGAATATCTTCTCTAAACTCTTTTAAGTAATGCTTACGAACAAGCGACACCCATACTTTACGAAGTTCCAATTCATAGTCAGAGAGAGTCTGCAACTTATCACGGGGTACAAGCAAAATAACGTGATAGTGTGGATGCCAACCTGAATTCAACGACTCGTCGAAGTTTGCATCTCCGTCATTGAATGTTTATTCCAAGCGACGAATGTATCCGCAAAGTCCTATATGTTCCTTACGTTTTAAGCCTGCAGACCCTCTAAACAAATCAGACCAAGCACCACTAAGTACACGATAAAGAGGAACTAAATAATGCCAACGATGAAAGACTGTCAACGTCATCTACAGCTTACCAGTCATTTCTATACAGCTAAGACTATCACCCTGCCCCGAAAAAGAACCGAAATTGGGCAAAGTGGCAATGCCAAGATTGAGGCGAGAGCGACGCTTGCTTCCGCTCATTTCTTTATGCAAAGTTTGATTGTTCACGCCGCTCTCACCTACCTTTCAACTAAAATTTTTGAACCTTCTATATAATGCTTGTTAGTGCCAAAAAAGGTTAATAATGCGATTGATGTGTATGTACAGGCGGGTCTGTAACATCTCCCGCTTCATTTCTATTTTTTATAACATTCGCCTAAAATCATGTAAAGTCCAGGCGTTAAATCACCTCATAAAAAAACTGTTCTTAGGGATTATATATCGCATTGTTATGAAAGTCAAAATTTGTTTAATTGCAAATTCTCTACCAAAATCATTGCTTCTATTTCACGGTAACTAAGAATGCGTTCCAACACTCGGCAACGATTTTTCAAAGCTTCAAGATCATCGGCAACTGCCAAACATTGTTTTGGCAATTTTTGATAATAGGACGGATGAACTTCAACAATTTCATCTTTAAGTTCAGCGATTTGTAACGCTTGTGACATTGTAAAATTCCGTTACTGAGAACTTATAAAAAGCTACAAACTTTAACGTCTCATTCCTGATTCATCGCGTCCGCTTTTGCCTTAGCTACTTGCGTTTGGTATGACGCTCCACAGGCTTGAATTTCCCGCTAACGTACGGGTACATATACAGATTTCCTTGTTAGTGGAATTTCCTGTATTTTAACTTTACTGCGCTCGGGATTTTACGGCAACAACGTTCACG
>CAJOKY010000010.1 GCA_905235425.1 uncultured Selenomonadaceae bacterium | reverse complement strand
AACGCAATCTTCGCCGATTTTAGTTTTGCCTTCAAGGTACGTGTTGGGATAAATAATCGTATCTTGACCGACTTCAACTTCAAAATCAATGTACGTCGTGGCAGGGTCTATAATCGTGACGCCGCTTAACATAAGCTCGGCATTTTTGCGTTGCCGTAAAACCTTTTCAGCTTCTGCAAGCTGTATTCGTGAATTTATGCCAAGCGTCTCTTTATAATCTTCGGCAATAACCGCGCAGATTCGCCCGCCGTCGGCACGCAAAATTTCTAAAACGTCGGGCAGGTAGTATTCACCTTGCGCATTGTCATTTGTAACTTTTTCAAGCGCGTCAAAAAGTTTTTTCACGTCGAAACAGTAAATTCCCGCGTTGACTTCGCGAATTTTTTTCTGTTCCGGCGTAGCGTCTTTGTCTTCAACGATTTTTTCAAAGTCCACGTTATCTGCGCGGATGATTCGACCGTAACCTTTAGGATCGGGCATTATGGCGGTTAAAACCGTTGCGGCGGCATTAAATTTTTCATGCGCATCCGCAAGACTTTTTAAAAGTTCGCCGGTAAAAAGCGGGGTATCGCCGCAAAGTATCATAACGTCGCCGGTAGAGTCTTTAAATTTTTCTTTGGCACATAAGACCGCGTGACCTGTACCGAGTTGCTCTTCCTGCATGACAAATTCAGCATCGGGAAAAGTTTTCTTGACGAGTTCTGCGCCCTCACCGATTATGACAATTTCACGTGTTGAGCCGGCAGATTTCGCCGCGTCGATAACGTGTTGCAACATGGGCTTGCCGCCGACTTTGTGTAAAACTTTCGGTAATTTGCTTTTCATGCGAGTACCTTTACCCGCCGCCAAAATTATTGTTTCCAAATCTAAATCGCTCTCCTAAAATTTATGCTGTTTTATTTTCAGTGCTTTTTTTCTCTAAATTGTTTGATTCGATTAATTTTTCGTAGCTTAACATTTTTGCATAAGCTTCGGTATCGGCAAAAATATACTGAACAAAGCTGTTTTTGTCGGTAACTTTGACATCTTCAAGTTTGCTTACTGAAGGAATTTTGTCACCGCATTTTTCAGCGCTCCACAATGACAAGTTTAAAACGTCTGCCGCATTTTCCATAGCTTCTGCTAATGAATATCCTTCTGTAAACCAGCTTTCTTCGTCCGGAAAATGGACTAAATACACTTTTTCAGATTCATACCAAGTAAAAACTGCAGGATACACGTACTTCATTTTATTCACCTCTTTATTCCGGCTTGTTTTAAAATTGCCTGTACGGTTGGAGTGGATATTTCTTTTCCTTGATGACGAGGTACAGGAAATTTTTCTCCCGCAGAATTTATCCATTGCTCATGCCTTTTTCCTTCTGCAAAAAAGCTACAACCGTGTTCAATTAAAATTTTTAAAAGTTCTGAACGTTTCATTTTGTAGCTTGCCGCTTACTCCTGCGCAACGCCTTAAGCAAAGTTTTTTCTGCGCGTTCCATATGGTGTTCAGCGGCGTCACGCGCGGCGCTTACGTCACCGTTTGCAATGGCGTCAACCATATCGGAATGCTCTTCCAAAGTTTCCTGCAGGCGTCCGGGATAAGACATTGACAGCGTACGAAAACGCGCCAATTGCTCTTTCAAGTTGCTGATAATACCGACAAGCCTTTCATTGCGGCTGACTTGATAAAGCAAGCCGTGAAATTTTATATCGGTCTCGACAATTTTTTCAATATCATTCGCTTTAATGTAACCTTCAATGTCGACAAGAAAACTTTGCAACGTCTCCAATTCTTCCGGTTCAATTCTGCGTGCGGCAAGTCCCGTAGCAAGTGCTTCAAGTGCGGAGCGAATTTCAAAAATTTCTTTAACGTCGCTTTCCGACACGTCAGCCACGTACGTGCCGCGTCTCGGCATCATTATGACGTAACCTTCTTGTTCAAGCTTACGAATCGCCTCTCTTACCGGCGTGCGGCTTATTCCGAGTTCGTCGGCAACTTGTACCTCCATTAGCCTTTCGCCCGGTTCCAAAATGCCGCGTTTAATTGCGTCGCGCAGTGCTTCGCAGACAACCTCTCTTAAAGGCTGGTATGTATCTAAATTTATAGGTTCAAGTCTTCCCATAAAAGCTCCTTTTTAGTAAGTAGTGAGGTAGTGAGTAGTAAGTAGTAACTGCTCCCTAATCCCTGCTCCCTGTTCCCTAATCAATCCCTAATCAATCCCTAATCCGTTTCAGTAATAAAAATCTGCGCGGGTAAATCTTGAAGGCTTTCAACGATTTTTTCAACGTCCGCTTTATCTGCAAGCGCAAAAATCGTAGGACCGCTACCGCTCATCATAGCAACTTTAGCGCCTGCCTGCATCATCTTAGCTTTGTAAATTTCAAGATCGGGAAAAACTTTTTCAGCTACGAGTTCAAGTACATTGGCAAAATTTTTAAAGGCAGTGTCAAAATCACGTACTCTGAACAATTCAAGAATTTTGTAGGTATTCGGATGCTTAACGTCCTCAGCGTCAAGCGCATCAAAATTTTTATAAGCCCACACAGTTGAAATTTCAATATTCGGCTTAATCAATATGACGGAATAATTTTTAAAAGGCGGCATTTCGTACAAAATTTCGCCGCGTCCCCGTGCAAGAAAAGTACCTTCGACAATGCAAAAAGGTACGTCCGAGCCGATTTTTTCACCGATTAAACAAAGTTCGTCTTGACTTAAATTTAAATCATAAAGCCAATTCATACCGCGAATAACCGCCGCCGCATCTGCCGAGCCGCCGCCTAATCCCGACGCCGCAGGAATTTTTTTTATTAAATGTACTTTAACGCCAAAATTTTTTTTACAGTACTCTTGCACTGCCAAAACTGCGCGATAAGCCAAATTTTTTTCGTCGGACGGAATATTTTCGCCGCCGGTAATTTGAGACGTATCCATTGTAAATTCAATGCCGCTTTTTATTCGCGTCAATTCCACTTCATCTGCAAGCCCTATCGTCTGCATTATCATTTCGACTTCGTGATAGCCGTCCTCGCGCAGTTTTAAAATGTCCAGCGTCAAATTTATTTTTGCCCGTGCTAACTCCAATATCATTTTTCCAATTCCCAATTTTTAATTCTTAATTCTCATGACATTAAACCGGTTTTGGTTTTTTCACCGTAATTACGCGGCGGCAGGACAATCTTGTAGCCGTTATGTAAAGAGTCTGCAACCGCCGACATAGTTTTTTCCAACGTAACAAGCTCTTCTGCATAATAATTCGCCTTGTACGCATTTATAAGCCGCATTGACGCGCTGTAAAGCCAATTTATCAGACTGAATCTCAACTCGTGTTCATCGCGTATGAAAACGTGCTTATCCCATGCAGTCTTGAAAATTCGCGCCCAACTTATCTCAAAAATCGCGCCGTTACCTGCCCAATTCGTAGCCTGCTTTTCGTGCCGCCTAAACGCGCTTAAAGGTTCATCATTAAGCCAAACCATATTTCCTTGAGTCAGAAGTTGACACCAAGTCGAAATGTCTACAAGCGAATAAAAGCCGTCCTCTTCGTCCGTCCAACATAAATCATTGTCGCGCAGAAATTTTTTCCGAATTAAAACCGTCGTCGGCTCGCCGATATAATTTTGTCCGGTATGAAACATTAACCTTCCTGCCTCGTCGCCGGTAATTTTCATTGTCTTATTCAATCTTTCAGGTTGCGGCATTCTCTGATTATGAACTCTTCCTGCGGCGTCTATCACGTCTCTAATTGACGTTACAAGCGAAACATCGGGATTGTTGCGGTAAATTTCCACCATAACTTCAAGTTTGCGCGGATAAAATAAATCGTCGTCCATAAGCCAGTTGACATATTCGGCTTTTGGATTGTTATACTTTCGCGCAAAATTCCAATTATCATTCGCCGTGAAATTTTTGTGGTGAAAATATTTTATGCGTTTATCCCTTGCAAGATAATCCTGCATAAGATTTTCCGTGTCATCATTTGTGGAATTGTCGCTTACGATAACTTCAATGTTGCGATACGTCTGATTTAAAGCGGAATCAAGCGCCAATTTGAAGTATTCGGGACGATTATAAGTTGGAATTATAACGCTGACAAGTGGGAGAATATCTTTTGAATATTCGTCTAAAAATGCCGCACGCGCAGGATTTTCAAGCGTCATTTTGGTAGTCTTGTACCTGAGCCACGTTTCTTTCTGATTAGCCACAACAACTTTGTAGCCTTTGCGCTTAAATTCAAGGCATTGTGCACTGTCGCCGAAAGAATAACCTACAAACATATCGCATTGCCAATCTACGTCGTACTGAGTCGCCATAAACCAGCCGTCAACCGCCGCAACTTCCTTGTAATCTTCTGTAATGTCTCCCCACGCCGTAACATTTTGGTTATCGCCGATAAAAATTTTCCCGCACCTTTTGGCAGCCTCAAGACAAATGCCATTAGTCGAAAATTGAATTGCGCCGCTTACTCCGACAACGCCGATTTTTCTATCCGATTTAAAAATATTCAAAACATCTTGCAAAATATTTTTGTAGATGAATGAAACATTTTCATCAACATAAATTTTATAACGCGCGTCACTTTGCTTCATGGTTGAATCATATACAAAAAATTTTTCGTCGCCGGTGACCGGCAAAATATCCACGTCATAGCCCTGCGGCACTTCAAGTTTTTGTATCGTCTCAATCAGCTGACTGCAGATATTTTCATCCGTCTTGTGAATGATAAATGCAATTTTTTTTCTGTTCAAAGAGTTCACCCCATAATAAAGTTTAAATTTAGATTTACTGCTTGGATTTTACAGAAATATACTAAAAAAAATAGGACAGTGAAAGCTGAAAAAAACTGTCACCATCCGTTTCTTAAGAAAAATTTTTCGTTTTATACCGGCGTAGGATCTGAATTTTTTGTTTCAAAAATCGGCGTCGGTATCTGCGTTAAATCCTGCGGCAAATTATTTTCACTTTTATCTAAGTTGACGGGAGCTTTTAATTCGGTGTTACTTTCGCCGAAAACCATAGCTTTAAGCTCCGCCGCCGTCAAAGTCTCTCTTTCCATAAGCGCCTTAGCGATAATGTCGAGCTTGCCACGATTTTCATTTATGATATCGCGGCACGCTTGGTAAGCTTCTTCCAAGTACTTATGAACTTCTTTATCAATTTCGCCGGCAACTTCTTCTGAATAATTTCTGTTACTTTGACCGAGATACTGTTGCACTTGATCAGCGCCGTAAGCAACGGGACCGATAACGTCGCTCATACCGTACTGCATAATCATGGAGCGAACGATTTTACTTGCCTGCTGAATATCCTGCGACGCGCCGGTAGAAATTTCATTTAACACAATTTCTTCAGCAACGCGCCCACCCATTGCAACTTTCAATCTGTCCAAAAGTTCAGATCGCGTAGCATAATTTCTATCTTCTTTCGGCAACATCAATGTATAGCCGCCTGCACGTCCGCGAGGAATTATAGTGACTTTATGCACGGGATCAGCATGTTTAAGCATCATACCAACAAGCGCGTGACCGCCTTCGTGATACGCCGTCAATTTCTTTTCGTCGTCACTCATAACTTTTGATTTACGTTCCGGCCCCGCCATAACGCGTTCGATTGACTCTTCCATTTCAATCATATTAATTTCGTGCTTATCCCTGCGTGCCGCCAATAAAGCCGCCTCGTTTACAAGGTTAGCCAGATCAGCGCCGGTAAAGCCCGGTGTACGCCGCGCCAAAACGTCCATATCGACATCACGCGCAATGGGCTTGCCTTTTGAGTGAACTTTCAAAATCGCAACGCGCCCTTTTACGTCGGGTTTATCTACAACAATTTGACGGTCAAAACGTCCGGGTCTTAAAAGCGCTTGATCTAAGATATCCGGTCTGTTCGTAGCCGCGATAATGATAATGCCTTCATTCGCCGCAAAGCCGTCCATTTCAACAAGCAACTGATTCAAAGTTTGTTCGCGTTCATCATGTCCGCCGCTGAAACCTGCACCGCGTTGGCGTCCAACCGCGTCTATTTCGTCAATGAAAATTATGCAGGGAGAATTTTTTTTAGCCTGCGCGAATAAGTCACGAACACGTGACGCGCCGACGCCTACAAACATTTCAACAAAATCCGAGCCGCTGATTGAGAAGAAGGCAACGCCCGCTTCTCCTGCAACCGCCTTTGCCAAAAGAGTTTTGCCTGTACCCGGAGGACCGTAAAGCAGGACGCCTTTCGGAATACGTGCACCCAAATCATTAAATTTTTTTGGATGCTTTAAAAATTCTACAACTTCCTGAAGTTCTTCTTTTGCCTCATCAGCGCCTGCAACGTCATTGAAGGTTACCTTAACTTTGTCGCCGTTTGAAAGCCTTGCTCTACTTTTTCCGAAAGACATAACCTTACTGCCTGAACCTTGCGTCTGATTCATTATGAAGAATAACACGCCGATTAAAATTAATACCGGCAGGAAGGACGAAAGGAGCGTCATCCACCACGGCGGCTCTTTGGGATTTTGCGCGGTTATTTCGACGCCCTTTGCCTCCAATTTGCCGACAAGTGTTTCATCGCCTATGGGAAAATCCGGCGCAGTTGTCGTAAATTCCGTGCCGTCCTTTTTTGTTGCCTTAATAGTATTTTTCGTCAAGACAACTTTTGAAACTTCACCGGAATCAACTCTTTGCAAAAACTGAGAATAGCTTGTTTCTTCAATGGTTTGCGGTTTCACCGAAAAATAATCGTATGCAGTTATGGCGATGAATATTATCAGCAAGTAAAAGCCGACGTTTCGCAAAAAACTGTTCAATTACAACGCTCCTTTTCAATGCTTATGCGCAATGAATTTTTAGTGTTAGTAAGTAGTTAGTAGTTAGTAGTGAGTAGTGGTTAGTGATTAGCCGATTAGTTAATAGTAACAGCCAATAGCTAACCGCTAATCGCTAACAGCTAACAGCTATTTAGAATAAACACTGCGCTTTAAAATGCCGAGATAAGGTAAATTTCTGTAATGCTGCGCGAAGTCAAGACCGTAACCTACAATAAATTCGTCAGGAACTTCAAAGCCGCAATAGTCAACGTCAACATCAATTTTTCTGCGCGAAGGCTTATTTAAAAGCGCGCAAACTTTAACGCTGTTCGCACCTTTATCCTTGAAATATTCAACAAGGTAATTCATCGTCGTGCCGGAGTCTACAATATCTTCAACCAAAAGGATATCGCGACCTTTAGGATCGTTATCCAAATTTTTCAAGATATTAACCTTGCCGCTGGTATGCGTATTGGCGTCGTAACTGGAGGCAATCATAAAATCAAAGTGTACGGGAATCGAGACGCGTCTTACAAGATCAGTGTAGAACATTACCGCGCCGTTCAAAATGCCGACCGTCAACAGCGGTTTTTCAATGTCCTTGTAGTCTTCGCTGATTTGTGCGCTAATTTCCTTGACGCGGGTTGCAATTTCTTCTTCAGTGTAAAGTACGCGCTCGATGAAATCTTCTTTAGTTTTCAATTTAACCAGATCCTTTCTATGTTGACTTTAAAAATTTTTTTTAATCGTAAGTTTGCCGCGTTTCAAATCTGCGCGGAAGTTATGCGGAAGTTCGACGCCTGCCAAGTTTTTCACCAAAACTTTTCTGACTGCCTCAAAATTGGTAAAGCCGAAATCTTTAATGCCGCTTACCTGAGCCAAAAACTTTTTAATAACCGCCCTTTGCATTGCTGTATGAAGTTTTAAAAATTCGCCGCGTAAAAGTTCAAGCGTATTCGCGGAATTTAATTTGGCAATGCGGGGATAAATTTTTTCAGTTTCAAGCTTTATGAAATCTGACTCTGCCGCCGTCACTTCACCAAATCGGCATAGAGTATCAACAACGGCAGGATTAAAACTTTCAAGCGTCGGCAAAAGTTCCAGCCTAATTTTATTTCGCGTCGCGTCCGGTTCAAAATTTGTGGCGTCAATGCGCGGAATAAGTCCTCGTGTCACGCAGTAATTTTCAAGTTCACTTTTTCTAAAACGTAGTAACGGACGTAAAAGCAAGCCGTATTCTTCGGATTGGACGGAAAATTTCATTGCTCCCAATCCCGCCGACGTCGCTCCGCGCAGAAGACGCATTAAAATTGTTTCTGCCTGATCGTCGGCGTGATGAGCAAGAGCTATAGCGTCAAAGTTCATTTCGCGCTTGACTTTGTTCAAAAAATTATATCGAAGTTGCCGCGCCGCAGTTTCGATAGAGATTTTATTTTCCGCCGCAAATTGTTTAACGTCGCCGTGTTCGCAAAAAAATTTCACACCAAGATTATCGGCAAAATTTTTTACAAAAGCCGCGTCGTCCAATGACGCTTGACCGCGCAAGCCGTGTTCATAGTGCGCAATGCAAATTTCAAGATTAAACCGTTGCTTGACGTTGAAAAGTAAATCGGCAAGTGCAAGTGAATCTGAGCCGCCGGATACTGCGATAACGATTTTATGCACGGAAAAAATATTTTCTGCTAAGCAAATGTCAATGAACTTTTTCAGCAAAAAATTTCCCTCCCGCTAAATGCGTGATTTAATCTGAACGCCTTGAACCGCGTCCGCCGCGCTTTGAATCGGTTTTGCGCTTTAAATCGGTAAGTCTTTCGTCGCTGTCCTTCAAAAATTTTGACAATTTATCTTCAAAAGACGCGGAAAGTTTTTTGTTCGGCTTAGGCTTATTAATTGCTCTAGCCGCAGGTTTCTCCGCCTCTTGAACAGGCGGCTTCATTCTTTTCAATGACAGCGCGACTTTGCCGTTAGCATCAATGCTTACAACTTTTGCCTGCACCGTTTCGCCTTCGTGCAAAAAATCGCTGATGTTGCTTACATATTCATTTGCAACTTCAGAAATGTGAATCAATCCCGATTTTTCATCTTCCAGCTCTACGAAGGCACCAAAATTAGTAATTCGCGTAACTTTTCCTTCGACTACGCTGCCCACTTCAATTGCCAAAATTTTTTCCTCCTGCAAATTAAGCTGTTAGCCTTTAGCTGTTAGCTATTAGCCGTTAGCTCTTAGTTGTTAGCTCTTAGTTGTTAGCTCTTAGTTGTTAGCTCTTAGTTGTTAGCTCTTAGCCGTTAGCTGTTAGGTTTTAGCCGTTAGCCGATAGCTTTTAGTTTTTTATCATCGCGCAGGTTGATAGGGCATTTCGCCTTCCTTAGCAAGCCCTAAATCCTCGCGCGCCAATCTTTCAATGTTGTTTAAATCCTGCAATTCGTTATACTGTTTCAAAAGTTTTTCGTTTTCTGCCTTAGCCGTCTCAAGTCTTTTATCTGCCAGCCGCTTACTTTCGCTGACATGCGACAAGTGAACCTGTTGAGAAATCAACACGGTTGAGAAATATGCGACAACCACGAACATTATCACGAAAAACCAGTTTATCCCTTTTTTCTCTTTCATTATTTATCACCAAAAAAATTTTCCTAATCATACCAGCTAATTCGATATTTCGCAAGTTATTAGGAATTGTCTAAAAATTTTCGGCGTAAACGATACCCTTACGAAAATCTGCCGTCTCCCAAATTTTGGGATCGTAGATGAAAATCATATAACCTTCACTCGTACTGACATTGTAGCCGTAATTTTGAAATATAGCCTTAATTTTAATAAGGTCATCAGCGTTATGGTAACTGCAGACAGACGCCTTGACTTTATTCGTCGTCAAAATTTTTTTCGCTCCGCGCAATGCCGCCGGTTCAGCGCCTTCAATATCCATTTTCAAAAAAATTTTACTGTCAGAGGGAACATGTACAAAGTCGTCCAATGCCGCTACCCCCCCCCTTTTTTTGTGTCGAGTCAGAAACAAATTTCGGTATGAACTCTACCTTATCCCAACAATCTTTGAATGAATAATATAAAGGCTCAAACCATTTTTTATCCGGTTCGCATAAATAAACTTTGGAGGCAATGTCAACATAACGCAGTGAAAAATTTCCTTCGCAAACACCTGCGTCAATCAGCACGTCGCCTTCATCAACCTTATGACTGCCTTTAACGTAAAGGTGCGGTGAAGTTGGAATTTGTTCACGTAAAATATCACATACATATTTTTTTCCGTCAGAACCTTGAACTTGCCCGCTGCCGTCACGAGGATAATACATTCGGCGCGTCTTACCTTCAATCGTTTGAAAATTTATATACGGCAAATTGCAACTTTCGTCGATAAAAACTTCGTCAAATGTTTTACCCAGACCTTCCAAATGCTGATTCCAAATAGACAGCTCATGATTTTGCCAGTATGTAAATGTCTCTTGTATCACGGGATCTTTAACGTCTTCGTATTTTTTTACCATAACCTGTTGTAAAAGCCAATAGTACGTCCGGACTTTATTCAACGGTATATTTAAATGTGTTATAAGTGGAACTAATTTTTGGGCTTCATCAACTGCTTGATCAATTAAAATGAAATCGTATTTCAAGCGGTGTACATACTCAATCGGATAAATATTTTGTCCTTCAACCTCCGCAATACCTTCAAAGTTTCCAAGAGCAATAAAGCCAACAAAATTATGCCCGAGCATTTCCATTGCGTCGAAAAGTTTTTGATTGTTTCCAAAATAAGCGTTTGTTTTGAGAATTACAAGGTTCATCTAAATTTCTCCCATGTTAAAATTATTTGTCTGACCACTGAAAATAATCTGTACCGGCAATTTTGCGAAAGACAGATTTACAATTTGGGCAGTTGAAATGATCTATCGTGTTGCTGAAATCGGGCTTGCCGTTGACAATCTGCACGGGACCCGCCTCAACAAAATCCATTCGTTCGCCGCAACGCGGACAGGGACATTTGCCGTCGGCTTCGCGCTTAAGTTGAGTCGGTGGAATATCGGCAGTAGAAATAATTTTCGGCTTAGCTTTTTTCTCTTCGGCAGGCAAATCGAAAACGTCGTAATAGCCGGAGTGCAAAAGTTCTCGGTAAAAGACGCCGCAATTATCGCAAATGTAACGCGGTAAAGCGTTATCCATATTGACTTTGCCGTTTTCAACCTTAAGCGTGCCTCCGTCCGATTTACACAGTTCGCTATTACACGTCGGACAAACAAATTTGTTGTCGGTATTTTTTTTAAGTTGTGTCAACGCCATAATAATCACCAACATTTCTAAAAAATTTTTACGCCAAAATTTTGTCTGCTAATTCCACAAATATTTTTGTATTTCCTGCCTGCCGCGCAGAAATTTAAAACTCAATGCCGCGTTGAGCCTTTATTCCGCGCTGAAAAGGGTGCTTAACCAAATTCATTTCGGTTACCAAATCTGCCGCGTCAATTAAAATTTTCGGTGCGTCTCTGCCGGTCAAGACAAGATGAATTTGCGGCGGTTTAATTTTTATCAGCGCCAAAACTTTTTCAGCGTCCAGCAGTTGAAATTTCACGGCGTAAAGTATTTCGTCTAAGATTATTAAATCCCATTTCGCCGAAAGAATTTCTGCGCGTGCAATGTCAAGCGCCGAGTCTGCCGCCGCTTTATGTTCGCCTATATTATTTTTATCGATAAAGCCGAGACCGCATTGCCGAATTTCAATTTTATTTTCAGCCGGAATTTTTGTAAGCAGTTCAAGCGCGGCAAGTTCGCCGGAGTTTTGCCGACCTTTTATAAACTGCAGAATCAAGACGTTAAGTCCTGCGCCGTATGCGCGAAGAGCAAGCCCCAATGCCGCCGTAGTTTTACCCTTGCCGTCGCCGGTATGAATCATTACCAAGCCCTTTTTTTCTTCCAAAATTTTTCACTCCCAATCCAATTTCAAGAAATTTTTACAAAAAAAATCTGCAGTCCTTTTAAAACTGCAGACAAAATTTATTTTAGATCCGACGATCCGGCGATTTTAAAAATCCGCTGATCCGTCGATCTTCTTTACATCATACCGGGCATGCCGCCGCCCATTCCACCGGGCATGGGAGGAGCGGGGGGTTCAGGTTTATCAGCAACAAGCGTTTCAGTAGTGAGAATCATTGCCGCGATAGATGCCGCGTTTTGAAGTGCAGAACGTACAACTTTTGCAGGATCAACGATACCTGCGCCGATCATATCAACCATTTCATTTGTAAGAGCGTTGAAACCTACGCCTTTGCCTGCCTTCTTGACAGCCTCGACAACTACGCTGCCTTCTTGACCTGCGTTGTTGGCAATTTGGCGTACGGGTTCTTCAATGGCGCGTTTAACAATTTCAACACCGACTTTAGCGTCGCCTTCCGCCTTAATATCGTTAAGCACGGGGAGAATGTCGACAAAAGTCGTGCCGCCGCCTGCAACGATGCCTTCTTCGACAGCTGCGCGGGTAGCGTTAAGCGCGTCTTCAATGCGGAGCTTTTTCTCTTTCATTTCAACTTCAGTAGCCGCGCCGATTTCGATAACGGCAACGCCGCCGGAAAGTTTGGCAAGGCGTTCTTGAAGTTTTTCTTTATCAAAGTCACTGGTGGACTCTTCAATTTGCTTTTTAATTTGTGCAACGCGGAAGTCAATAGCTTGCTTGTCACCTGCGCCGTCAACAATCGTCGTCTCTTCTTTAGTGGAGCGAATTTGGCGAGCCGTGCCGAGATCTTCAAAAGTCACGCTTTCAAGTTTGCGTCCTACGTCTTCGCTGATAACCGTTGCGCCGGTCAAAATCGCAATGTCTTCCAACATAGCTTTACGACGATCGCCGAAACCTGGCGCCTTAACTGCCAACGCTTTAAACGTGCCGCGCAGTTTGTTCACTACGATTGTAGCAAGCGCTTCACCGTCAACATCTTCAGCGATAATTGCAAGCGGTCTGCCACTCTTTACGATTTGTTCAAGAATCGGCATAATGTCAGCGATTGACGAAACTTTTTTATCTGTCAACAGTATGAAGGGATTGTCGAGTATCGCTTCCATTTTATCGGCATCAGTCACCATGTAAGGCGAAATGTAGCCGCGATCGAATTGCATACCTTCGACGACGTTCAAATTTGTCATCATGGTTTTGGATTCTTCAACTGTAATAACGCCGTCTTTGCCGACTTTTTCCATAGCTTCAGCAATCAAGTTGCCAATTTCTTCATCGCCGGAAGAAATAGCCGCAACTTTAGCGATATCGTCTTTGCCGTCAACTTTTTTCGAGGAATTTTTAATTTCTTCGACGAGCTTTTTAACGGCAGTTTCAATACCTTTTTTAATAATCATGGGGTTAGCGCCGGCAACGACATTTCTCATGCCTTCGCGTACAATAGCCTGTGCCAAAAGTGTAGCCGTCGTGGTGCCGTCACCTGCAACGTCATTTGTCTTTGTGGCAACTTCTTTTACGAGTTGCGCACCCATGTTTTCAAAGTGATCTTCAAGTTCAATATCGCGTGCAATGGTTACGCCGTCATTTGTAATTGTCGGAGCGCCATATTTCTTTTCAAGTACAACATTGCGACCTTTAGGTCCGAGTGTAACTTTAACTGCATTTGCAAGAGCATCTACACCGCGTTCAAGCGCGCGGCGAGCTTCTTCATTAAACAAAATTTCTTTTGCCATTTAAAAAATTTACCTCCAATGTTAGGTGTTAGGGGTTAGCTGTTAGCGATTAGCTTTTAGGTTTTAGCTGTTAGCTTTTAGGTTTTAGGTGTTAGTAAAACTGTTCCCTACTCCCTGCTCCCTGCTCCCTGATTAGGGGTTAGCTTTTAGGTGCTTTTTAGGAAAACTGATCCCTGCTCCCTAATCCCTGCTCCCTGATTAGGGGTTAGCTTTTAGGTGCTAGGTTTTAGGAAAACTGATCCCTAATCCCTGTTCCCTGTTCCCTGATTAGCTTTTAGGGGCTAACCGCTAATTGCTAAATTAAATCACTGCTAAAATATCGCTTTCGCGGATGATGAGATAATCTTTTTCGTCCACCTTGACTTCACTGCCCGCGTACTTGTTATAAATAATTTCGTCGCCAACTTTGACTTCGGGAACTGCGCGGGTGCCGTTATCAAGAAGTTTGCCCGTACCGACGGCAATAACTTTGCCTTTCTGCGGTTTTTCTTTTGAAGTTTCCGGCATAATAATACCGCTCTTCGTTTTAAGTTCGACTTCGGCAACTTCAATTACAACTCTGTCACCAAGGGGTTTAATCATAAATTTTTGCCTCCTCTAAATTACGCTTTTAACTTTTTTTGTACAAGTAAAAAGCCGTCATTGAAAACGGCTACTATGATAATCTGTTATCGACAAAATGTCAATAGGCAAAATGTCAAATTTTTTGCGGATTAAGAAATTTTCATGGCGGCGTGAAGTTTTTCGGCGACGCCCGGAATTTTTGCAAGCGGCATTGAACAAACTGCAACACGAATACCGAGTTTAAGCGGTACGGCGAAAATTAAATCTTCATGCAGTTTTTCACAGATGGCGGCGGGATTTTCGGCAGGTACAGCTATGAAAAAGCCGCCTTTGTACGGGACTATTTTTAAGCCGCAACTTGCCGCCTCTTTCACAAAAATATCTGCGCGGCTGTTTACCAAATTTCTAAGCGCGGCTTGATCCTTTTCTAAATCTGCGCGGAGTTTTTCGTCACGATAAATTTTTGAACAGATAACTTGAGCGCCGTTGTTTACATTTGACCAAGTGGCGCGGCAAGAAAATTTATTTGTGTCGTCAAATTCCTTTATAACGTCGGCGTCTGTCGAAAACGCGGCAAGAGCGCCTGCGCGTTGACCGTAGAAAGTGTAGCTCTTCGACATACTGAAAGCCAACATTATTAAGACATTGGAAGGCATATTGGCGAATTTTTTTGCAAAGCTCCATGCAACATTTTTTTCTGCTGAAAAGTCAATATAAGCAACGTCGGCAAGCATGGAAATTTTTTTACCCTTCGCCGCGTGATTTTTTATAATGTCCAAAACGCCGTCCCATTCGTCGCTTGTCAAGGCGTAGCCGGTAGGATTATGCGCGGGTGTATTTAAAATTATCAGCAGTGAATCCTGCACCTTAAGAAGATTTTCAACTTTATCGGCAAACGCGGTTAAGTTAAACTGCGTCAGTTCGTCATTGAAAAGCTTAAATGTTTCAAGGCGTTTACCTGTTTCCGCGCAGATTGTCTTGTAATTTCCCCAGCACCAATCCGAAGTTAAAACAACTTCACCGCGCTCGGCGTAGTTAGCAATGGCGTGGTGAATCGCGCCTGTACCGCCGGCAGTTGCAACCGCGCTGAAGTAGCCGTCGCATTTTGTTTCACCGAAAATAATATTTTTAACCGCGTCGATAAAGTCAGCGTTGCCGGAAAGTGCCGCGTAGGACGTGAAGTCGGACATAGGCATTTCACGAAAAATTTTTTCTACCGTCGGCATAACGGCAAGTTTGCCGTCTTCGTCCAAAACAACGCCGATGGTCGCATTGGTGACTTTATCCTTGCCATGAATTTTTATCGCTTCTTTGCAAGCGCTGTTTGCCGCAAAAATAGGATCATATAAAGTTCTGTTGACGGCGTGACTTGCCGCCATACTCATTGACATTTATGTAACCTCTCTCTTAATATAACATAAAATTTATTCTTTAAAAAATTCGTCGTGAATGCTGTTGACCGCCTCAACAAGTTGCGAACCTTTTATAAGGCAGGAAACACTTATTTCAGATGTGCTGATAATATCGATATTGACACCGGCTTTTGAAAGTGCGCCGAACATTTTTGACGCAACGCCGGGATTGCCTACCATACCAGCGCCTACAATTGAAACTTTTGCCACGTCTTCTTCAACCAAAACCGACGCGGCGTCAATTTCTTCGGCAACTTTATCAATGACTTTTTTTGCCTGCGCCAAGTCTGATTCGTCAATCGTGAAAACCATATCGGTAATATTTTTTTCAAGGTTACGAATGCTCTGTACAATCATATCCACGCTGATATTTGCATCGGCAAGCGCCGAAAAAATTTTGTACGCAATGCCGGGCGTATTTGAGACGCCGAGTACAGCGATTTTTGCAACTTTTGGATCGTGCGCCACGCCGCGAATTTCAAAATAATTATCTTCCAAAGTGTATGCCTCCCTGATAACCGTGCCGATTTTGTCATTAAAAGTTGAACGAACGTGAATCGGAATGTGGAAGTAATGACCCATTTCAACAGAGCGCGGCTGCATTACACCTGCGCCTAAACGCGCCATTTCCAACATTTCACGGTAGGTAATTTCCTTCATTTTGTGAGCATTTTTAACAATTCGCGGATCGGCAGAATAAACGCCGTCAACGTCGGTAAAAATTTCGCATTCATCGGCTTTAAGCGCACCGGCAAGCGCAACCGCAGACGCATCTGAGCCGCCGCGTCCCAATGTCACGGGATCGCCTAATTTATCTGCGCCTTGAAAACCGGCTACAACTACGATATTTCCTTTTTCAAGTTCTTCAAATACGCGTGCAGGATTTATATCCAAAATTCTGCCTTTCGTATGCACTGAATCAGTTTTCATGCCGACCATTGAACCGGTTAAAGAAATTGCAGGCTGTCCCAGTTTTTGAAAAGCCATTGCCAAAAGTGAAATTGAAATTTGTTCGCCCGTTGTTAAAAGCATATCCATTTCGCGCAGGTAACTTGCCTTGTACGGTTCTTTGTCAATTCCTTCAGCCAACGTTATCAGATTGTCCGTAGTATCACCCATTGCCGATACAACCACAACAATTTTATCGTCGGGCTTTTTCTCGCTTAAAATTCTTTGTGCCACCGCCAAAATTTTTTCTGTCGTTGCAACTGAACTGCCGCCGAATTTTTTTACAACGAGAGCCAATTCAATACCACTCCTTTTAGATCGATGGATCTATAGTTTTTAGATTTAAAATTTTAGCAAAGATTTTTTCTGCCGTCAAAAATTTTCCCCTTGTATACAGCGATACAAAAAAATTTGCAGTTAATTGAAATTAATGCTATACTGATAAACATGAAAAATTTTTATCATGGAGGCGAATTTTTTTCATGAAAAAACAGAATTTTGATGACGAAGAAGAAATGTATATTCCGGATATCGGTGACGTTGATGAAGATATTGAATATCACGAAAGTCCGCGCTCCAATGCCGGTATTTCTCTTGATTGGTCGCCGTTGGAACAGCAGATGTTTGATCTTCTCTTTTTGAATCGTGTCGGCACTTACGAAAGAGACGTTGTAGGCGAAATGGCACGTACCGTTGCCAAACTCATTTCAACTTTCAAGCCGCATGAACTCGCGCGTATTTCGGCAGTTGCCATGTTGGCGCTCCAGCTTAAGGCGATTGAAGATAAAGATTTCGGCGAAGAACTTGAACGCTATTTTGACTATATCAAGTCACATCCCGAAGATATCGAAGAAATTTAATTTAAAGCTTTTATTTTTTTAACTACTAACTTTTGAAATTAAAAATTTTTAAGGAGAGATTAGCAGAACTTATGATAATTGTAACAGGAATAACCGGTCAACTCGGTTATGATGTAGCAGATGAACTCGACAGGCGCAGTGAAAAATTTATCGTCACGACGCGTAAAGAAATTGATTTGACTGACGAAAAAAGCATTAAAGATTTTATTACGAAACATAAACCCGATGCCGTTATTCACTGCGCGGCTTATACTGCCGTTGACAAGGCGGAAAGCGAAGCGGAATTGGCGCTTACGGTAAATGCTCTTGCAACGCGCCATATTGCGGAGGCTTGCCGCGACGTTGAGGCGAAGTTACTTTATCCCAGCACCGATTACGTTTTCGGCGGTGACGGCAATACACCCTACGAAGTGACGGACGAAAAAGCTCCGTGCAATGTTTACGGCAGGAGTAAACTTTTGGGCGAAGATTCGGTCCGCGCGATTAACAGAAGAAATTTTATCGTGCGAATCAGTTGGGTTTTCGGCAAGAATGGAAAAAATTTTGTAAAGACAATGTTAAACCTTGCGAAGACGCATAAAAAATTACGCGTAATTGCAGACCAAATCGGCAGTCCCACGTACACGAAAGACCTTGCGCCTTTGCTTGTCGATATGGTTCACACTGATAAATTTGGCACGTACCATGCCACTAATGAAGGTTTTTGCAGTTGGGCGGAATTTGCGGCAGAAATTTTCAAGCAGGCAAAGAAAGATGTCGAAGTCGAGGCAATTACTACGGCAGAATATCCGACGCCTGCGCGACGTCCTTTCAATTCGCGGCTTAGCAAAAAATCTTTGGATGCGGCAGGATTTTCACGCCTTCCCGATTGGCAAGACGCAGTGAAAAGATATTTGATAGAGATTAAGGCTTAAAACTACAAGCTAAAGGCTACAAGTTAAAATTCCGGCATAAAATTTATGTCGGGATTTTTTTTGTTCCCTAATCCCTAAAAATGTGCATTGTATACTTGACGGCGGCAACTTTTCAAAAAATTTTTCAAATGGTATAATCCAAATGATTTAAAAATATAACAGGAGGGCTTAGTTAATGAAGTCGGAGTTTACACTGAAACTTGACAGGTGCAAAGGTTGCGGTATCTGCGCGGCGTTTTGTCCCAAACAAGTTTTGGCGTTGGACAAATTGGGGAAAATTTATGTGGCAAATCACGAAGCATGCATAGCTTGCGGACAGTGCGAACTTCGTTGCCCCGATTACGCAATTTTCGTAGACAAAGTGAAGGAGGAGAAAAAATGAGCGCAAAATTGATGCAGGGCAATGAAGCCGTTGCAGAAGGCGCATTGGCGGCAGGCGTCCGTTTTTTCGGCGGTTACCCCATAACTCCTTCAACTGAAATTGCTGAAACAATGGCTAAACTTTTGCCGAAAGTCGGCGGCACTTTTATTCAAATGGAGGACGAAATTGCAAGCATGGGCGTTATACTCGGCGCGTCGCTTGCAGGTAAAAAAGTTTTAACCGCGTCTTCCGGTCCCGGCATTTCCCTTAAGCAGGAATTAATCGGTTACGCGGCAGAGGCAGAAATTCCCGCCGTTATCGTAAACGTCCAGCGCGTTGGTCCTTCGACAGGGCAACCTACCGCCCCTTCGCAAGGTGACGTTATGCAGGCGCGTTGGGGTACGCACGGCGATCACCCCATTATTGTTTTAAGTCCCTGGTCTGTTCGTGAAGCCTTCGACTTAACAGTTAAGTCCGTGAACTTCGCGGAGAAATTCAGGACGCCGGTAATTTTGCTTATGGACGAAATTGTAGGTCACCTGCGCGAAAACGTCGAACTTCCTACAGCTGATGAATTGGAAATTTTCCCGCGTCGCATTCCCAAAAAATCCCGTGCAGAAGGTTATCAACCCTACGCCGCTGATGACGATTTAGTACCGAACGTCGCGAACTTCGGCGAAGGTTACCGCATACATGTTACCGGCTTGATTCATGATGAAACGGGTTTCCCCGTCGGCAGTCCAAAAGTCCACGGAAATTTTGATTCGCCGCCTTCATGAAAAAATTTCTCGCGCAGAAGATGAGATTATTGAAGTGCAGGAATATTTCATGGACGACGCGGAATTTGCAGTTGTGGCATTCGGCGGCACTGCGCGTACTGCTTATGAGGCGGTTAAAAATTGTCGCGCCAAAGGTTTGAAAATCGGTTTTGTCAGATTGGTTACGATATTCCCCTTTGCCGATAAAATTATTTTCAACCTTGCCAAAAAAGTTAAAGGCATTGTCATGGCGGAGCTTAACTACGGTCAGCTTGTCGGCGAAGTTAGACGCGCGGCAAATGGTCAATGCCCCGTGAAATTCTGCGGCAAGTACGATATGACAATTTTTGAACCGGACGAAATTGAATCGGCAGTTAATGAATTGGTAAACGAGGTGCGCGGCAATGGTTGAGAGAAGTTACGAAACATATTTCAGACAAAATCGTCTGCCGCATTTATGGTGTCCAGGTTGCGGCAACGGCATTGTCATGAAAGCGATTGTGCAG
>CAJOKY010000009.1 GCA_905235425.1 uncultured Selenomonadaceae bacterium | reverse complement strand
AGTAGCATTGGTAAGTGCAAGCGTAGACGTACGAGCAACCGCGCCGGGAATATTTGCTACGGAATAATGAATCACGCCGTACTTTTCAAACGTGGGATTATCATGCGTCGTAACGTGATCCGAAGTTTCAATAGAGCCGCCTTGATCTATCGCAACGTCAACAATCACGGAGCCTTTTTTCATCTGCTTAACCATATCTTCAGTGACAAGCTTAGGCGTCTTAGCACCTGGAATTAAAACCGCGCCGATAAGTAAATCAGCCTGCTTAGACCACTGCGCAATATTGTAGCTGTTCGACATAACCGTTACCACGCGCCCGCCGAAAATGTCATCAAGATAACGCAGTCTGTCAATGGAAAGATCTATAACCGTAACACGAGCGCCGAGACCTACCGCCATTTTCGCCGCATTGGTACCGACAATGCCGCCGCCAACAATTACCACTTGACCCGACGCAACGCCGCTTACTCCGCCTAACAATACGCCGCGTCCGCCAAATTTACTTTCCAAAAAGTGCGCGCCGATTTGAATTGACATTCTGCCCGCAATTTCACTCATCGGTGCAAGCAGGGGTAAACTTTTTCCGTCGCGTCCCGTGACTGTTTCATAGGCAATGCCGGTGACTTTATGTTTAAGCAGTGCCGCAGTGAGTTCAGGCTCCGGCGCAAGGTGCAGGTACGTGAAAAGTACTTGCCCTTCGTGAAAGAGATTGTATTCAGATTCAAGCGGCTCTTTCACTTTTATAATCATTTCCGCCGCGTCGAAGAGAGATTTTTTATCTGAAATAATTTCAGCACCGACGGCGCTGTAGCTTTCATCAGTAAAGCCGCTGCCAATTCCCGCGTCCTTTTCTATTAAAACTTTATGCCCCGCCTTGACAAGCGATTCAGTACCGGCAGGCGTCAACCCTACGCGGTTTTCGTTATTCTTAATTTCCTTAGAAACGCCGATAATCATAAAAAATTCCCCCTAAACAAAACGGGATTAGCCCTTTTAAAATATTTCAGCTAATCCCTTAAAATTTTTTACGTCTAAAAACTATTTTTTACCTTTAGTCGCGTTTTCTATTGCAGTGTCAAAACCTCTGTAAAATGATTCGCAGGCGGATTGATAACCTTTTGAATTTTTGCCGAAAGCCGCGTTACGAACTTTGAGAAGATACATTACATTTTTAGTCTGCGCGTTTTGAACTTCAAACATAAAAATTGTGGGGTCGTCATTGTTGGCAGTAGTCAACGTAACATAGGCGTCCGCGTAATTTGCGACGTTGTCTTTAAAAGTTTTTCCGGCTTCTCTGTATCCAAGCGCAGTAATGTCAACGCCGGTATCTTTCTTTATCGCGTTTACAATGTCGGTATATGAAATAAGCTGATAATGTTGCGCCTTGTCGTACATACCCATAATTTCAATAAGCGTTTCCAAAGTCGGCTCGTCCGATACGCCCGGCACTTTGTAATGACGCGGACAATTTACGGCAAGACGTTTAACTGAAGTTAAGTCCGCGCCGTCCATGACTTGTTCGACGCGACTTGCGGCAAATACCGTGCTTGACGTGAAAATTATCACTGCCGCCATAATAATATGTAAAAAAATTTTTTTCAAAATCAGTCAACCCCTTAATAATTCTACATTCTTAATTCGTCATTCTTAATTCGTCATCTATTCTTCCAAAAGTTTGTAAATAAACGCCGCCAGAGCCGCACCTACAAGCGGTCCTACTATGAAAACGGCAAGACATTCAATCGGAGCAACATTGCCGCCGCAAGCCGCGACTACCGCCGGTCCGAAACTGCGCGCAGGATTTACTGAAGTACCTGTCAAGCCAATGCCGAGAATATGAACGCCGACCAATGTCAAGCCGATTATCAAACCGCCGAATGAACCGTGATTCGCCTTAGGTGACGTAACGCCTAAAATATTTATGACAAAAATAAACGTCAAAATAATTTCCACCAAAAGCCCTGCCATAGAATTGCCGTTGACTCCTGCCAGCCCATTTGTACCGAGACCGCCCGTCATATCCGTAACGCCGCCCATTGTGAAAATACTTGACAAGAGCGACGCGCCGATTAACGCACCGATACACTGCGCGACAACGTAGCAGACAAAATCTTTTGACGACATACGTCCGCTTAACAGTACGCCGAGCGAGACTGCGGGGTTAATGTGACAGCCGGAAATGTTGCCGATAGAATACGCCATTGCAACGATGGACAGACCGAAGGCAAACGCCGTCAAGACGTAGCCGCCGCCCATTACGGCATCACAGCCTACCAACATTGCCGTACCGCAACCCAACGTTACCAGCACCATTGTTCCGATACATTCGGCGATATACTTTTTCATGACATGACCTCCTAGACAGCTTGACGTTTCAGCTGTCAAATTTAGGTTAATAAATTATGTGACTTAAGCGCCGCGCGGAGTTTTTCCAAATTCTGCGGTTCAATCTCACTCAACGGCATACGCAAATTTCCGACATTCCAACCCAAAAGTTTGAGTGCACTTTTTACGGGAATGGGATTGACTTCACAGAAAAGCGCGTCGATTAAATCGCTATAGTCAATCTGCAATTTCGCCGCCGCCTCTACTTTTCCTTCAAAATAAAGTTGACAGATTAAATGCGTATCCTTAGGTGCGACGTTTGATAAAACCGAAATGACGCCTTTGCCGCCGAGTGACATTATCGGTACAATCTGATCGTCGTTGCCGGAATAAATTTCCAATTCGTCACCGCAAAGTTTTTTTGTACGAACTATTGACGATAAATCGCCGTTAGCCTCCTTCGTTGCGACAATGCGCGGGTGCTTGGAAAGTTTAAGGTAGGTTTCCGGCTTAATGTTGACGCCTGTACGCGAAGGCACGTTGTATAAAATTATCGGCACATTAACGCTGTCAGCAATTTTATTGTAGTGCGCGACAAGACCGTTTTGCGTACACTTATTGTAATACGGCGTGACTACAAGCAAGGCGTCCGCACCGACACTTTCAGCGTACTGTGAAAGTTGCACGGCGTAGGCGGTATCATTTGATCCGGTACCTGCCACAACGGGTACGCGCTTATTGACATGTTCGACGGCAAATTTTATCGCGGCTTTATGCTCCTCGTCATTCATAGTGGCAGATTCGCCGGTAGTACCCGTGATTATAATCGCGTCCGTGCCGTTTTCAATTTGATAATCAATAAGCTTGCCGAGTTCAGCAAAGTTTATGCCGTCCTCATCAAAAGGCGTGACTATGGCGACGCCCGCACCTCTAAAAACTATCCTCTTCAATAGAGACCCTCCCTTTTAATTTTAATTTTGATTTTCGTCTGAAATTACTTCAGTCATAATATTTCTTATGAGCAATTCAATTTGTTTGTCGTTAATAACACGAATATCATCTTTTTTTGAGTAAATGGAAAGCAAGTAAATATCATCGCCAATCGCCACGTAATACAGAAGACGGAAACCGTTTGACTTACCTACATTTGCAGAAGAATTTGCAATACGAACTTTGTACGCCGCCGTGCCTTCGGGGATATCCAAATCTTCAAGTTTGTCACCGACCAAGTTACCTTTCTCCAATTCATCGGTGACAGTAGAAATATCATCGTTTATTTTTAAATATCTTTTTTCCGCATATAATATTTTACGTCATCCTTGAATTTTGGCGTTGCGGTTACGTTCATTAAACATTGCACTCTCCTCTGCAAGAAATTCAGCTTCAATTTCGGCGCGTACTTCACGCCAACTTTTTTTTGGCAATCTGCCTGCAATCATCTCACGAACCTCAAGCAACGATTCTATGATAGACTGTTCGACGGGAATATAGCGTTCGTATTCCTCCGCGTCTTCTTCATCATTTTCAGCAAAGTTTTGAGACTGAATTTTTTCAGCCGCAGTATCGGCGGCAGTTTTATTATCAAGTTGCACTATCTCAGCCACTTTATTCACCACCTTTTAATTTAAATTTTCGCCGGAATTTTCTTCGATAGGAATATTTCTTATGAGCAATTCAATTTGTTCATCGCTGATAACGCGAACATCATCTTTTTTTGAGTAAATGGTTACCAAGTAAATTTTTTCTTCAATCACGACGTAATAAAGCAGTCTGAAACCGTTTGACTTACCGACATTTGCAGAAGAATTTGCAACACGAACTTTATAAACCGCCGTGCCTTCGGGAATATTTAAATCTTCCAAACGATCTCCTATCAAGTTACCTTCTTTTAATTCCTTCATGACAGTTGCAATATCGGATTCAATTTTGGTGTATTTCTTTTTGCGAACATAAAATTTGATGTCATCCTTGAAACGTTCGGTTAATATAATTTTTTTTTGCGACACTCTTTTTCACCTGTTCTTCTGTCTCTACTTCTGCAACCGTCGCCCTTAATTCATCTAAGAAATCGTCCCAAGTTTGTTCAGGCAATCTACCTGCACGCATTTCGCGAATTTGTTTTAACGATTCTATAATCGACTGTTCGACGGGAATATAGCGTTCGTATTCCTCCGCATCTTCTTCATCATTTTCAGCAAAGTTTTGAGACTGAATTTTTTCAGCCGCAGTATCGGCGGCAGTTTTATTATCAAGTTGCACTATCGTAGCCAATTTTTTCACCCCCTACTTTTAATGTTTTGAATTGCGCCAACTTTTCACATCTGCTTTGGTGCATTCGATAAATTTTTCGGATAAGGCAATTTCCTTTGCAAATTCAATACCGATTCGCACCAGCCGATATTCTTTATCCAATATATAAAAATTCGGTCTCCAATTCGGATTTTCGTTAAAACCTTTGTAGGTGAGTTCAGGAACAATGTAATAGTTGCCGTTTTCAATTAACGCATTTTCCGTCCAACGCTTTAAATCCTTAAGCTTTAACGAATTTTTTTTAGCTATTGTTTCCAAATCTAAAGGTTGAATTTCTTTATCATTCATTGCGTTCACCACCTTTTTAACGTTTTGAATTGTATTCGACTTTATTACTGCCGGCTTTTAAATCTTTAATCTGCGCGGAGACAAAAGGCATAACAGCCGCCTTGAAAACGTTGTAGTTGCCGTTGAAAGCGTCGTGCCACGCCTTAGGTACAACGCAAAGGCGGGAATTTGGTATAAGCTGATGCGCCTCAAGTACGGTGATAACCGGCGCGTGATCGTCTTCGTCGCCAACTACCAAAAGTACGGGACATTTTATCGCGCTAAAAGTTTCTTCACCGACATGCATTTTGCTCCAAAAATCCATGTACGCGTTGCAAAATTCTTGCCAACGTTCCGGCTCGGGACGAATTTTTTTCTGCTCTTCGATAAATGCCGAGTCAATCTTTGCAAGGTCGTCCAATTTCATTTCGCCGGAAAAATATCCTGCCTGCAACGTTCCCGCGCCGATAGCGACAATACGTTCAACCTGCGCGGGATACATTGCGGCAATTTTATAAGCGGTATAAGCGCCGTCACTGAAACCGATAATTTTAACCGGCTTATTCGTGACAGCTTTAATTACGGCAAGTGCGTCATTAGCTTTTTGTTCATAAGTCATAGGCGAATGACCAATTTCTGAGCGTCCGTGACCGCGCGTCGACATTACGATAACTTGATAATTTTTTTGTAAATCGTCAATGATTCTGCCCATTTCGTAGGGACTGCCTACGCCGCCGCCATGCAAAATTAAAACCGGTGCACCTTTACCGTAAACTTCGTAATAAATTTTTGCGTCATCGGCTTGCACGTACTTGCCGACGCGGAGGTTGTCACCATAAGGCGTCGTACTGCCTTTAGTGTTGCCTTGCATAAAATATCTTGCTGCATCCGCATTTGTACTGCCGAAAATCAACGCCGCGCAGATTAACGCCGTTAAAGTTTTTTTCATGGTGATAACCTCCAAAACCTACTGCCTATTTTTTAGGTGCTAGGTGCTAGGTGTTAGGTGTTAGACTAACAGCTAACAGCTAATAGCTAACAGCTAATAGCTAACAGCTAAAAGCTAACACCTAAAAGCTAAAACCTAAAAGCTAAAACCTAAAAGCACCCCCTACCCCCTACCCTCTACTCCCTACTCCCTACTCCCTACTCTACAGCCTGTCTGATGACTTTGAACAGGTCTTTATTCTCCTTGATAACGTCTTCATTGCCGAATACGCAGAGTTTATTTTCTTTCATACAATCTTCGACGAGTTTTGCAAGCGCACGAATATCGGCTTGACGAGTACTTAAAATTTCGTCGCGTGATTTTTGTCTGTCGGCGTAGGTAATATTTTTCAAGCAAAGGTCGGCGGCAATTTGACCCTTAAGCGAAGGTGTCAGCGGCTTGTCAATCTTGCTCATCGTGCCGATTATGTACTTATCCATTTCGCGTTCCGATACGTCGAAGTTTTTAATAAATTCCGCCGTAGTGTCGAAAACGTCAACCGTACGTTTCAAATTGGGATCGCGGTACGAACCGAAGAATAAACCGCCTTGACGCGTAAACGTCAGCATTGAGCCGTAAGCGCCGCCTTGTACGCGAATTACATTCCAAAAATAAGTGTAGCGCAAAATCGTTTCCAACACGTTCAAACTGCCGACATATTCATAGCCGAGCTTGATAAAGTTCGCGCCCTTGCCTACGTATTGTACGCGGCTTTGTGAATACAAGCCCTCATTTTCAGCTTTAAGCGGATAATCGTATTCAGCGACAGGGAACTCTTCAACCGGCAACGCCTTCAAAAGATTTGTCAAACTGGGCAGGAATTTATTGTAAAGTTCATCAAGAGCCGTCACGCTGATAATTAAGCCGTTGCGATTTAAAAGCCGCGTCTTAACGTCGTTTAAATCCTCAACAAGTTTATCAAACTTCGCGTCAAAATCTTTCAGCAGGTCTTTCAAGAATTTGTTAAAAGGCAAAAGTGAATCGTTGTTGTACGCGCCGGTCTTTGAAATGTACGACGCGACTTTACCCGCGATAATAGACGTGGCGCTTGCCTGCAGATTTAATTCAATGCCGATTTGCTCTTCTTCAATCAGTTCACGAATACGCTTTTTGTCGGTGAAAATTGATTCGGTGAAAATTTCCGCCAAAATTTCCGCCATTGCGTCCATTTTAGATTCAAGACCTTTAGCGTAGACTTTAAGACGCGGCATAAAAGAATCCGGCTCATTTTTTCTTGAATCGGCGTGAAGGATTGAACCGAAACCGCCGATATTCAAATTTATCAAGTTGGCAAGATCGCTGTATGAATGTTTCTTTGTATCGACTTTGCCGATAAGCTCGGTTAAAAGGTAGGCGTGGAAAAGTTTTTTCTGCGGCACTTTCAGCGCGTCAAAGAAGAATGTAAGATAAACAATGCCGTGCGTATCAATGCAGCTGTCTAAAATGCGCGTACCGTCAATGTCGCGGAATTTCAGCGGGAAATTTTCAGCCTCCTTGCGAATGTCGCTTAACTTTAAAAGCGGGATTGTCTCCAACGCTTCGGGACTTTCCGGCGCCTGTTGACGTTCTTTTAACTTCCGCGCAGTTTCAATGACGTTTTCAATTTCGGCAGGTGACAACTTCGCCTTAACGTCGGCAAGCTTAGCTTTAATCTGCGCGTCACGCTCTTTGGCAACGGTTTTACTCGGTGCAAGGGTGATTAAAAGTTTGTGCGGATTGTCGATAAAATATTTCTGCAAAAGATTTTCAAAGTAACGATTGTTCAAGCCGTCTTTAATCGTCTTAAGCGAATCTTCGTAGCGCAGGTAGGTATTGGGGTCGCCGTCATAAAGCCACGTACGCATACAGCGCAGACCATAGATTAAGCCTTTCGGCGCAAGACCAAAATCAGCTTCGCGCAGACGAAATTCCATAAGGCTGATTGACGCCTCAAGCAAAGTTTTATCAATGCCGTTTTCAATCAGCTTTTTCATTTCGGCAGTGACAAGGTCATAAAATTTTTGCGTGTTATCCTTTTCCGAGCCGTTAAGCGTAATGCTGAATGAAGACTGAAGTAAATCTTCCTCAATGCCGCTGTCAACATCTTTGCCAAGTTTTGAATCGATAATCGCCTTTTTAAGCGGCGCGGCAGGTGTAGTGAACAGTGCGTGATTTAAAATTTCAAGACCTAAAATCGTCGTGGCGTCTTCAATGTCGCCTGTTACGCAGTCCAATGAAATAAACGTCTTCGCGTCGGGTGATTCTTCGTCGCCAATGGGGTAAACGTCATTTACAACTTTCATTTCCGTAATTTGCGGATGACGTTCAATAGCAGAATCAACCGTGATTTTATCAAACTTCGACAAATATTCGCCGTCAAGGTACGCAAGCTGATCGTCAATGTCAACGTCGCCGTAAAGATAAATGTAACTGTTTGAAGGGTGATAAAATTTTTGGTGGAAGGCTACAAAATCTTTCTGCGTCAAATTCGGAATGGCTTCGGGGTCGCCGCCGGATTCAAAGGCGTAACAATTTTGCGGGAAGAGTTCACATTTGGATTTACGCGCCAAAATATCATCCGGTGCAGAAAGTGCGCCTTTCATTTCGTTAAATACAACGCCGCTTAAAGTTAAAGGCGCGTCGGCATTTTCCATTTCGTAATGCCAACCTTCCTGCATCAAAACTTCCGGCGTGGTAAGCATCGCGGGATAAAATACGGCGTCAAGGTAAACGTCCTGCAGGTTACGAAAATCTTTGGCGTTGCGGCTGGCGACGGGATAAACCGTTTTGTCGGGATAAGTCATCGCGTTGAGAAAAGTATTGAGTGAACCTTTAACCAATTCAACAAACGGCTCTTTAAGCGGATATTTTTTTGAACCGCAAAGTACCGAATGCTCGACAATGTGAGCAACGCCGGTATCGTCTTTAGGCGGAGTGCGGAAGGCAATGTAAAAAACTTTGTTATCGTCTTTTGCGTCGACGTACAAAAGTTTTGCGCCGGTTTTCACGTGTTCAAATTCGTAAGTCTTCGCGCTGATTTCCTTAACGTCAGAAATTTTGCTAAGCTTAAAGCCGTGCAATTCGTCATTAATTTTGATGTTCATAAAATCTTCCTTTCAAAAAATTTTCGATATTATAACATAGTATTTGGTTTTCGCGAAAAAATTTTTCTGCGCGGTACTTTTCAAAACCGAAATTTTGTAGTAGCATAAAAAAAATTTTACGATAATATTCAAAAAATAATTTTGTTGGAAGGAAGTGTATATCATGGAAATTAAAAGACTGAACGGGTCGAAGGGAACCTCGACAGCTTCTTTCCGAAGTATTGACGTAACGTCCGAACAAAAACAAAGCTCGGCTGCGCGACAGACGCAAAGAATACGCGTAAGACCGGAGCAACAACAGCAAAGCGCCGCGTACCAACTGCAATTTTCGCGCAGAAGTTTTTTTGTCGAAGATGACTTTAATGACATTACCATTGAAGAGTTGGCGCAGTTTATGGAACGCGACGACGATTTTGTAGAGGAAGTAAAAGCCGAAACTAAGCCGCAGGAACAAACTCAACCGCAAGCACCGGAGCCTCCGCCTGATCCGCGCAAAGTTGCGGCTGTCGACGCTTATAACTGGTTTGCAACGTTGTAGGGATTAGTTAGTAGTAAGTAGTAAGTAGTGAGTAGTGAATAGTAAGTAGTTAGTAGTGAGTAATTAATACCTACCCTCTACCCTCTACCCCCTAACAGCTAAAAGCTAACAGCTAACCGCTAATAAATATGATTCAACTTGAAAATTTAACAAAATCTTTCGGCGAACGAACAATTTTTTCTGATATAAGTTTCCGCATACAAGACGGCGAAAAAATCGGTATCGTCGGCAAAAACGGCGCGGGTAAATCTACCCTGCTCAAAATTATGATCGGCATTGAAGATTTTGACTCCGGCAAATTAAGCGGACTTCGTAAAGAAGATATAGGTTACGCTGAACAAATGCCGAATTTTACGCAGTCAACCCTGCTTGATGAAATGCTACGCGACGGCGCGGAAGAATTTCAAGCGCGAAAAATTTTATACGGTCTCGGTTTTACCGAATCCGAACTTGCCAAAAATCCCAAAAATTTCAGCGGCGGTGAAACCGGCAAAATTACTTTGGCGCGGGCGCTTTTAAACGAGCCGCGTATTTTGATTTTGGATGAGCCGACCAATCATCTTGACATTTACGCCATAGATTTTTTGGAAGACTTCATAAAAAATTATCGCGGCACCGTCATTGCCGTTACGCACGACAGACACTTTCTGCAAAATTGCGTTGAAAAAATTCTTGATATGGAAAACGGCAAGGCGACGATTTATCCCGGCAACTACGAAAAATATTTTCAGCTTAAAAGTGAACGGCGCGAATATGAATGGAAAGCGTACGAAAAACAGCAGGAAGAAATTGCTAAGCTGGAAGATTTTGTGCGCCGAAACAAAGTCCGTGCGTCTACCGCTAAACGTGCGCGCAGTCGTCAAAATATTTTAGACAGAATGGAACGCCTTGAAAAGCCGCCGTCTAACGAATCTGTCAAAGTTAAACTCGGTGACGCGGCGGAATCTGCCAACAAAGTCTTGATTCTCGACAATGTGAATTTTAAAGGCATTATAAAAAATTTCAGTCTCGAAATTATCAAGGGCGAAAAAATCGGCTTAATCGGTAAAAACGGCGTCGGCAAGTCTACCCTGCTGAAAATTATCGTCGGTGAGCTTAAATCTGACAGCGGCGAAATAAAAATAGGCAACCGCGTGAAAATCGGCTACCTTTCGCAGGGACATGAAGATTTAAACGTAAACGCGACGCCGCTTGAAGAATTGGTCAATGAATTTAATTTGACGCTTGAAAAGGCACGCTCCGAATTGGCACGGCTTGATTTAGGCGCGCAGATTGTAGAAAAGCCGATTGGTGATCTTTCCGGCGGCGAAAAAACGCGCGTGGCATTGGCGAAATTAATTCTGCACGGCGCGAATTTTTTAATACTCGACGAGCCTACAAACCATTTAGATTTACCTGCGCGGGAGGCAATAGAATCAGCGCTAAACTCATTTGACGGCACAATTTTAATCGTCACGCATGACCGATATTTACTTGATTCAGTCACGACGCGCGTCATTGAATTTGAAAAGCGCGAAGTTACACCGATAAAGCAGGATAAAGCTGCGAAGTCAAAACCGGCGTCTGAAAAATCTGCGTCGGCAGTTAAACCTAAACCTGCGCCAAAAGTAGATGTGCAGTTTGAAAAGTTGGAAGCCACTTTGAAAATGTACGAAATGGAATTGAAAATGCTTGAATACGAAATAAATAACGCCGTCGACCCTGCGAAATTGGCAGAATTGGCGGCGGAGCATGAACTCAAATTGAAAGAAATTGACGAGCTTTATTCAGCGTTGCTTGCTTGAATAAATTTCACCGTTAAAATATCGGCAACTGTCCCGCAATTTTCCACGTCACTCGTAATTATGACGGTGCTTGATCCTGCGGCATTTTCAACCGACATACAAGTCACCTAAAAGAGCCGAGAATCCCCCGCCTTTAGACGTGGGGTTGTTGACGGGATTCAAAATGTGGTGATAGCGCTTGCCGTCAATTTCAAAAAAATTTTCATAGTCGCCGGAAGTCGATATCGCGGCGTCTTCAATTTCTAAAACTTCCGCCAAACCTTCACCGCGCGGATTTTTTACACCGATATTTTTTTTGCCGAAAGCGTAAATCGTACTTGTACCGAAATCAATCAAGCCGTCATCAATTTTGTACTGAATGAAAATTTTTCGCGCAATGTCGACGCCGTAACCTTTGCCGACGCCGCCTAAATTTATTTTTACTCACGCAGTGTCAATTTATGCACTGCAATTTTTTTCGTCAAGGTGTAAATGCCTGTAGCCGACAAGATTTTTCACGGCGTTAATTTCTTCTTGCACGGGAAGAGATTTTTTGGGGCAACTTTCCATAAGTCAACCGCCGCGCCAATCGTTATGTCAAATGCGCCGTCAGTCTCTGCAGAATATTTTTGAGAAATTTTCAGCACCTCAAAAACTGCGAGACTGATTTTAACAAAGTTGCCGTTACCTGCGCCGTCATTTAAATTTTTCACGTCAACTTTAACATTTTCGACAAACTCAAAAATTTTTTTCAAACTTTCATCAACCACAATTTTTGAATTTTTACCCGTCGCTTTCAAAGTTACGTACGTCCTCATAAGATTTTCACTGCGCTCAGAGCTAAAATTTTCATTACCGCAACCCAAAATAAAAAGCACTGCCATTAAAAGCAGTGCCGAAAAATTTTTTTAAGGTTTCCCTTCATTTTTATATTTTAAATATTTTACCGAAATTTTATTTGAATTTGACAATTCTGTTGATAACTTCTTGGTGCGAAATGTTCTTGCCGGTTGTCATATCTTTGTATTTGTTATCTTTTGAAAACAAGCCTGAACCGCCGGTACCCAGACTGATATCAGCGTCAATGTGCAAATATTCTTTAAGAAGCTTTTCAACTCTATTTGCAATAAAACTGTTTGCAATAGGAACATGTGATTCAAATGAACCTACTGTTTGCCAAAATGAATTTGAAACTATCGCCTTTGTCAAGTCCTCCAATTCCGTTACTGTGCCTCCGCTGATTCTGTCAAGAGACTCCATTGTTACAACCTCATTTTGTAATTTCATTTCGTTTGTCATTTTTATGACTTCCTTTCTTTTTTTGATTTTTGATTTTTTTATTTTCACCCCTTATACGAGCCGACTTAAAAAAGATTAATGACTAAAAAAATTTTTTTGTTTGCCCAAAAATTTTAGGGAGTCAGTCAATGAAACTGTTAAAGATAATGCAAGACAGTAAAGGTTTTCTGTACTGCGCGGAGTGGTTGATAATCGGCGCCATTAAAATTTGTATCAAAAAAATTATCTGTTGAATCATATAAGCCGCAAGTTGCACGAAGAATACAAATTTCAATCGTGAATCGTTAAGAGCCGCCGCCTGCAAAAGTTATCGCGTTGTAAACTGTATCCAAATGTTTTTCGTTGCCGGATTTTTTCAGATACGCGTTTATTGCGTAGCCGAAATTACGACCGTTCAGTTGTATTTCAAATTTTTTTATTCTTAATTCTTAATTCTCAATTCTTAATTCTCAAAAGTCTTCCGGCTTAAATTCAATCTGCGTTTTTAACTCCTTTGGATTTCCATCCTCGTCAAGATACGGTTCAAAAATCCAGCTTGACGCGGCAACTTCCGACAATAAATTTATGATATTGCCGCGCTCGTCAGTACCGCCGCCGCGACGTATTTCAGCATTTTTAACTTTTCCGTCCGTGCCAATCGTAACTGCCAAAACAACTTTGTCGCTGTTCAATGTCACCCTTTCTTTCACCGCGCCGCTTGCAACAAGCTGATCTATTAAATCTTTCGGATAAACCTTGACGATAGCTTTTAACTGATTCGGCTCATTTTTTTCAGCAGGTTTAGGTTCAGCAGGTTTTTCATTTTCAGTAGAATTATTTTCAGCCGGAGGAGCAGTCTCTTTAGGGGGTTCAACCGGCTTTTCGATTTTTTCAACTTTGACCGGTTCAGGCGGCGGTATCGGTTCAAATTTCGGTAGTTCAAAAGTTGGTAATTTTATTTCAGGAAATGTTTGTACTTCAGGCGGCAATTCAGGTTGAGGTGTCACCGGAACTTTTTCAGGCACCGAATCTACCCATGCTATTTCCTGCAAATCAACTTCTTCTTTAGGCTCGGTAAATCGCCAATTTGCGGCAAGTGCGAGCATGACGACAGCATTAAATATTGCCGCAAGTAACAATATCCTTTCCCAACGCGGACGATATTCCAATTTTTTTAACACTCCACTAATTTTTAGTTTCTGTCGCAATGGAAACGTGACGCACGCCGGATTTTTTCAAAATTTCCAATACCGCCGCAACTTTTTCATACCGCGCGGCTCTGTCGCCGTAAATTACAAAAATTGTTTCGCTGTCTTTTTCCAATGCGTAATTGACCATTTGCGGCAAATTTTTATCTAAAATTTTACTGTCTTCAAACATTATTTCGCCTTTTTCGGTTACCGTGATTGATGCCAATTTCGGCTCAATTTCCTGTTGCGTACCTTCAGACTTCGGCAGGTCAACGTTGAAATTTTTCGTCTGCACCATGTAAATCGTACTCAACATAAAAAAGACCAAAAGAAAAAGCATTATGTCAATCATCGGAATAATCATAACGAGCGGCTGTTTATATTCGCGAAAATCACGGCGTCGCACTTGATTCACCTCTGCTTAACGCACCCTGTACAATTGACGCGGCTTTTTCTAATTTTGCAAGCATTTCATCAAGCCTTTGTGCAAAGTATGTATGAACAATCAGCGCTAAAATTGCTACACATAAGCCGGTTGCCGTCGCTATTAACGCCTCGCCGATGCCGCCGGTTATGGCAAGCGGTTGACCTGCCTGCAGATTAAAAATATTAAATGACTCAATCATACCTGAAATAGTTCCAAGCAGTCCAAGTAGCGGCGATAAAGTTACAATCATTGAAAGGTAGTTCAATCGCGCGCGCAGTTTCATTGCCGCTTCAATGTACGCCATATCTAACGCCACTTCTACATTTTCTTTTTGCGTCGCGGCAAGTACGCCGGAAAATGCCACTTCGCCGACAAGACTTTTTTCAGCGTGACAAAAATCCGCAACTTTATTGATGTCTTGAATTCTCAATTTTACGGGGAGATTTTCCAAAAAATTTTTGCTGTCATTACCGGCATAATGATAAAAAACCAGCCTTTCAATGCCAATCGCAATTACGGCGACTGAGCAAAGTAAAAGCAGGTACATTACCGCGCCACCTTTTGAGAAAAGCTCTATTATGTCCAAATTAAAATCTTCTCCTAAATTACAAAAAATAACTACTATCAGTTAATTTAGTCTATCATAAAAATTTTTAAAACACAATCCTAAGAAGAATAATTGAACAATCAAAAAGTGACGAACAAATTTTGTCCGCCACTTCTTTTTTTATTTACGTTCGCCGACTAACAGCTAAAGGCTAATAGCTAATCGCTACCCGCTAAATTAATATTCGTCGTTGTTGTTGGAGCGATAACGTCTGTAGCTTGCACCGTCAACGTCGCCGCGTTTTGCACGATTAATTGAAAGGGAAATACGCTTGCGTTTCTGATCCACGCGCATAATTTTCACTTTAACAATGTCGTCAACGTGAACAGCCTCTTCAGCGTTTTCAATGCGACGATCACTCAACTCACCCATAGGAATCAAGCCGTCAAAGCCGGGTTCAATTTCCATGAAAGCGCCGAATTTTGCAAGCTTGACGATTTTGCCTTCAATGATATCGCCTTCAACGTATTTTTCCGCTTTGTCAAGCCACGGATCGCGTTGAGTCTGCTTCACGGAAAGTGAAATTCTGTGCGTTTCGGGATTAACATCTTTAACATAAACGTCAATCACGTCACCGACTTTGAGTACGTCTGAAGGTTGCGTAACGCGTTCCCATGAAAGGTCTGAAATATGAGCAAGCCCGTCAACGCCGCCAATGTCAATGAAGGCGCCATAGTCTACAAGGCGTTTAACAGTACCTTTCAAGGTTTGTCCCGCTTCAATGGTATCGAAAACTTCGCGCTGTTTGTCTTCGCGTTCCTTTTCCAAAAGTTGACGACGCGAAAGTACCAGCCGTTGTTTCGATTTGTCGATCTCTATCGGCAAAACTTCAACGGTCTGATCAACGTAGACAGAAAGGTCTTTTACATAATGAAGTTCCATCTGTGATGCCGGAATAAAGCCGCGAAGTCCTTTTACAGAGGCAACAAGCCCTCCCTTCACCATTTGCGTGATCTTGGCTTCTACCGTTTCGCCGCGCTCTTTTATAGCCTCCATGTCTTTCCAAACAGACATGCGATCCGCCTTGATTTTGGAAAGAGTTCCGCCGTTTTCGCCGCCGAGTGACTGAATATAAACTTCGATTTTGTCGCCGACTTTTACAACATCTTCTGCAGATTCCGGTTCGGGATATGCAAGCTCTCTTTTCGGTACGGGAATTTCTTGCTTGTAACCGATATCGACAAATGCTTCATTACGGTTTACCTGCACTACCGTGCCTTCCACTATTTCATGTTCTTTGAGATTTTGCATGTCGCCCGCCGCTTCGAGCAAACTTCCCATGTCCTCTACGTTTTTAATATCGTCTGACACTTCTCTGTAACCTGCTACCGAGATTTTGGAAAATGTAAACTTCAGCTGTTTTTACTACACTTCCCGTTAAAAAATACTTGGGCGATAATTCGCCACGTCACCTGTAATTCAGAAAAAATCTTCCTTGAAATGTGACCCTATAGAATCGACTGCACTCGCTGACGCACTGCCGATTTATCCGCGTAGCTTTTTCCTTTCCTCGTTATTACCAAAAAATATAAATTCTGTCTTTCTGTCAAAAATTTGTACACTGTACAAAAAAGCACCTTACCTTTTGATAAGGCTTTTATGACTCGTCAAAATCTTTAAGCCGCGTTTCAACCTCCTTTATAATCCAATCCGGCGTTGATGCACCTGCAGTTATACCTACTTTTAGGGAATTGGATTTTTTATTTTCGGTGAACCAATCGGCTGAAATTTCTTCCGCCGTTTCAATATGGTAAGTTTTACATTTTTGTTCACAGAGTCTTGCAAGTTTTGTAGTATTCGCGCTGTTTCTTCCGCCTACGACAAGCATCACGTCAACTTTTTCGGCAAGCTCCATTGCCGCCTGTTGCCTTTGATAAGTCGCTGTACAAATGGTGCGCAAAATACGTATATCCGACGATTTATCCAAAAGTTTCAAGACGATGTTTTTAAAGTGCGTGCCTGATACCGTTGTTTGTGACACTATGCCTAATTTTTTGCAAGGCGCGAATTTTTCTGCCTCTGTTTCGGTTTCGACAATCGTTGTATTTTTTTCTGCCCATTCAAAAATGCTTTTTACTTCGGGATGATTTTTTTCGCCTACTATAACAACGTCATAGCCTTCATTTACAAGTTCTCTTGCTGCTGACTGTGCTCTTTTGACGTGCGGGCATGTGGCATCGACTGTCTTTAACCCTTTGGCTTTTATCTGCTCGTAGACTTTTGGTCCGACGCCATGCGAACGTATTATAACCGTGCCTTCATTGACTGCCGACAAATCGTCCGCCGAGTCCACACCTTCCGCCTTAAGTTTTTCAACCATTTGCGGATTATGTATTATCGGTCCCAGCGTACAGCATTTTCCGACAGCGTTTTCTCTGGCTATTTTTATTGCTCGCTTGACTCCGTAACAAAAGCCCAAGTAGTTCGCCAAAAAAACTTCCAATGTTTCACCTTCAAAAAAACAATTCTCTTCGTATTTTAAACGAATTTTTCAATACAAGCAAGTTTTTTTATAAAATTTTTACTGAATCTTGAAAAATATGCTAAGATTAATTTGTCTGTATCAGTATGCGGAATAAATTAAATCAGCGTCGCGCAGATTTTAAAAAGCGGCGTTGAATCGTAAGGTACATTTTTATCCGTGTGAACTTTTTCCGAAATGTCGAAGTCGCATTGCACAGTAAATCCCAGTTTTTGTAAAAATTCCACGTCCCAATTTGGTCTTGTATGCGTACTGATTCGCAGAGAATTTTTTATTTCGGTGCATTCGTCAAGCATTTTATCGGTAACTTCGGCATGAGCGCCGTTATCACTGCGCGTAAAATTTCTGTCTCCGTAATCCGAATCAAAATTAATCAGCACGCCGCCGCTTTTTAAAACCCTTTTCCATTCGCGATAGCCCTGCATAACGTCCGGCAGAGTCCACGTCAAATTTCGTGTTACAATCGCGTCAAAACTTTCATCGGCAAATGTTAAAGCCTGCGCGTCCATTTTGAAAAATTCAGCGTCAAGTTTAAGTTCGCGCAGATTTTTTTTAGCCTCGTCAATCATTTTGCCGGACATATCGACGCCGGTAACTTTGTGACCGAGTTCAGATAAAATTGCGGCGAAAAATCCCGCGCCTGTACCCACGTCCAAAATTTTAAGCGGCTTACCTGCCGGTAAATCTTGCGTCAACATATCGCGCCAATTAGCCGCGCTTACGCCTTCAAGTTCAATTCGACGAACACGGCTGAAATCGGCACTGCGCTCATCCCAGTATTTTTCAATGCGTCGTTCAATATTTTCAATGTTGCTTTTATATTTTAACATTCAATTCTACATTCTTAATTCTTAATTCATTAAAACGCCGGTACAATCGCGCCTTTGTATTTTTCTTCAATAAATTTTTTCATCTTGTCATTTTGCAACGCTGAAATAAGCTCCTTAATTTCTGCGCGATTTTCGTCACCTTCACGAACTACAATGATGTTGACGTAGGGCGAAGTTTTATCCTCCATGAACAGCGCGTCTTTCACGGGATTTAAATCGGCATTCATTGCAAAGTTTGTGTTGATAACGGAAATATCAACGTCATCAAGCGTACGCGGCAGTTGCGCGGCTTCAACTTCGGTTATTGCCAAATTTTTGGGATTTTCCGCGATATCTTGAACAGTCGCCGTTTCTTTCACGCCGTCTTTAAGTTTTAAAAGATTTGCCTTTTCAAGAAGGAGAAGTGCGCGTCCGCCGTTTGTAGGATCGTTGGGGATAGAAACTTTCGCGCCGTCAGAAAGCTCGGAAAGTTGCTTAATCTTATGTGAATAAATGCCCATAGGTTCAACGTGAATACCTGCGACATTTTTAATTTTCATTTCCTTGTGTTCTTTGACAAAATCATTTAAGTAAGGCTCGTGCTGGAAAAAGTTAGCGTCAAGTTCCTTGTCATTAAGCGCGATATTAGGCTGAACATAGTCGTTAAACTCGATAACTTCAAGTGTAATGCCTTTGTCTTTTAAATCCGATTTAACCTCTGCCAACATTTCGGCGTGGGGTACGGGCGTTGCACCGATTTTTAATGTCGTCGCTTTTTGAGCATCACCGCCGCCTGCAGGTTGACCGCCACCGCCGCAAGCCGTCAACAGAATTGACGCCGCAAGACCGAATACAGCCACTAAACTTTTCTTAAATTTCACAGAAAAAACCTCCAGTCTAGGGATTAGGTGCTAGGGATTAGGTGCTAGCTGTTAGCTGTTAGCTAATCCCTGATCCCTAATACCTAATACCTAGTACCTAACACCTATTATATTACTAATTAGAAAGCTCTTGCCAAGTACCCGTAGAGCGATTGTAATTGTACTGTTCGCCGCCGGCAAGTTGGAAAGTTGGGGTAACCTCGCTTGAATTTTGCACCGTAACTTTGGCGGTATATCTTTAATATCAAGACCGAGCAATGAAGGAGCAGTGCAAAAATCGGCTTCATCGCCAGCACCTACGCAGTCAATCAGTGTTAAGTATTTTTTATTAGGATAGAGCCGTGTTCCTCTGCCGATACACTGAGTATAAAGACTTTGATTTTTAGTAGGTCTTGCCATTATCACGGTGTTTATATTAGGAATGTCAGTGCCTTCTGTAAAAACCATGCAATTTGTGAGGCATGGAATATCACCGTTGCTAAAGGCTTTAACAA
>CAJOKY010000008.1 GCA_905235425.1 uncultured Selenomonadaceae bacterium | reverse complement strand
ACCTGCAAAACCTGCCGCACCGATAAAACCTGCGCCGCCGATAAAACCTTCAACGCCTGAAAATATTGCAACTGCTGAAAAAGTTGTAAAAAGTTGGACGCCGCCTAAAGTCACTAAAACTTCCGAAACAAAGACTGTAACCGCATTTGTACCGCCGAAAGTGTCTAAAACCGATTCAGCGCCAAAAATTTCACCTGCGTTTACGCCAACTGTTTCATCATCAAACACGGTGACTGAATTAAAATTGCCGACCTTTTTTAAAAATTCCACTCCGCCTACCGCGCCACAAGATAAACCGCCGCAAACTCTTTTCAGACGAAATGAAGTGACCATAGCGCCGCCTGTTCAAATTCCCGTGCAAGTGACTGACAGCACCGTTGCTAAAACCGTAACGCCGGTAAAGCCCGTAAAACCGACTTTCACGCCGACGGAATTTGAGAAATACGATCTTGGAAAGGATTAAACTATGGCGAACAGTTTTAATTTGTACTTGGAGGCTTGCAGTATTATAAAAAATTTCCCCGATGAATATTGGCAGAAAAATTTTTATATGCAAATTGTCACCACGATGTTTTATGAGCTGCTCAAAGATAAGACTTCGCCGCTTATTTCAAAATTCTGCGCTGATAACGAGATAAATTTTCAAGGCAAAAATTTCACCGTAGCGCCTTTTCAAAAGAATTACGCCGCGCCAAAATCTATTTCCTGCGACGCGTATATTTTGACTTTCGGATTAAATACCGCCTTTTCTGAAAATCTTGATGCCTGCTCCAATGTTTATGATGAACAGTCTTTTAAAAGTTTTATTTTTCAAAACAGAGGGCTTGACGAAACATATAAATTTGAAATTATAAACTGCCTCAACAATATTGATAATTGTATGAAAAATTTTCAGCCGGTTGAAAAAGTTGTTGAAAAATCTGTTGAAAAAGGTGTCGACCCTGCGACAAACATTTTGCTTACGGAATTGGACAGCATTTCCAAAAATCGCGTTGCAGATGATGAAAGACTTACTGACGAGGTGAAACGCCTTCAAATTTCACTGCAAAATGAATTGGAGACGATTCAGCAGAGCTTAAAGCAAATTTCAGATATTCGCGACGGTATTGAATACCGCAACTTGAAAGAGCCGATATACCAGCTGATTCAACTGCACCGAAAAGTTTTTGACAGCGTTAAGCGGCATCCTATGGACGACAGGGACAAAGGCTACACGACGCTGATAAAACGTTTTAACAGCGTTTTGACTTATGTCACGCAATCGCTTAAAATGATAGGCGTTGAAGTGATAGACGAGTCAGGCGGCATTTTTGATCCCGTGAAAAATAAAGTATCAGATGACGCCGATAACCCGCTTGACTGCGTTGTAAAAAAAATTATTCGTCCCGGCTTTATGTACAAAGGCAATGTGCTTGAGCAAGCTGAAGTTGAAGTCGAAAATAAAATTGATTCATTGAATGTTTTGGCGGCGTCAAAAAATAATTTTTTCGGGAGTTGAAAAAAATTTAAATGAAAATCGGAATAGATTTTGGTACGACGTTTTCATTACCTGCCGCGTTAATCAACGGTCACGCTGCAACGTTACTGCCCGGCGGCGCATACGGTATGCCTTCCGTGTTTTATCGTGACGCCAAGCAGGGAATTTTAATCGGTAAGCCTGCAGATGCACGCGGCAATTACAAGCCGGAAAATGTCGTACGCAACGTGAAAATGGTTATAAGTGACAACGAGACAAAGAATTTTCGATTGGACGGCAGGAATTTTACAAAAAATCAAATTGTCGGGCAGATATTTGAAGAGATTGTAAAAATCGCTACCGAAGAAATAAATTTGAAACAGCTAACTTCAAAGACGGTTGACGGCGCAGTAATTTCAGTGCCCGCCGCGTTTGACATTCGCGAATTGGATTTTATCAAGCAGGCGGCTGAAACTTATGCAAAATTAAACGTACTCGGCTTTATACGTGAACCTGTTGCCGCTGCCATTGCCTATTTCAATGCGCCGAGTGCTGAAGACAAGAAAACTATTTTGGTTTACGATTTAGGCGGCGGTACGTGCGACGTTGCCATTGTCCGCGCAGATAAAATGTCTAAAGAATGGTACAAAGTTTTGGAATCCGATATGCAGAGAATCGGCGGCAGGGATTGGGACAGCATTTTAGTTGAGATGATTAAAAGAAAATGCCGTGAAGAAGACGAGTATATTGAATTTACCAAGCGCGATGAAGAAAAAATCCGCCAAGTGGCTATTGAGGTAAAACATAACCTTTCAAAACTTACGGAATATTCTTCACAGGTTGAAATTGACGGCGAAGTATATGACTTTGAAATTAAGCGCAGAGACTTTGAAAAAAAATCTTCCGAGCTGTTGCAGTCCACTATGAATATGGTAGACAAGTTGAAACGTAAATTTAACGGCAAGGTTGACTACATTGTCTGCGTAGGCGGCAGTTCCAATATGCCGCAGGTTAAAGCCGCCTTTGAAAAAATGTATCCCGATATCGAGCTGAAACTCTACGATCCTGAAAAAGCCATAGCGTTTGGCGCGGCGATTTATGCCGAACATTTGACAGAAAAAAATTATCTGCGCGATATCTGCAAGTTTTCTTACGGCGCAAGATATATTCAAGATTTTTCAAAGTATCACGACGAAGACCGGCTTAGAATTTGGAATATCATTTATAAAGATGCCGCCTTACCTGCGTCCGGCGAATCCATTTCTTATAAAATTAAAGACAAACAATCTACCACATACATTGCAATTTACGAATCCGAATGCATGGACGAAATTTATTTGCCGGAAAAAGGAAAACGCATTGGCGAAATTGAAATCAAAGATATAAAAAACAGTAAGAAGGGAAATGCCACTTTGCTGACGATGACGATAGATCGCAGCGGTTTAATGCATTTGACGGCTGTCGATAAGGATACGGGAAAATCTGTTGAGGTGGATATTCACCTTGAAAGTTATTAATAACTACTCACTATTAACTACTCACTATTAACTACTCACTACTGACTATTAACTATTAACTACTCACTACTTACTAACTCACTACTTACTAACTCACTACTTACTAACCACAGAAAGGAAGTTTTAAAAATGTGTGCAGAATGCGGTTGCGGAAATAACGGCGGAAATACGCGCTTACAATTCATAGCCGGAGGTTACAGCGAAGAAAGTGCAAAGACTGTAGAAAAAACTTTGCTCGGTCTGCCCGGCGTTATGTATGTGCATATTCACGCGCATGACGGCGAAACGACGATTGATTACAATCCCAAGAAAACCAAACTTACTGAAATTCTCGGTGTCTTTGAATCAAACAACGTTGAGGCAAATATTTAACGTGAAAATTTTGGAAGTGCGGCACTTAAAAAAATATTTCGTCAAGGGCGGTAAAAAAGTCATTGTGATTGACGACGTAAATTTTTCTGTGGACGCGGGAGAATGTTTAGGCATTGTCGGATTATCGGGTTGCGGCAAGAGTACCACTGCGCGAATTGTAGCCAAGCTTTTAAGTGCTGACGGCGGCGAAGTGTTTTTATGCGGCGAAAACGTTACGGCTACGACGAATTTAAAAAAGTTTTACGCGCAGGTTCAAATGATTTTTCAGATGCCTGATGATTCGTTTGACCCGCGTAAAAGTTTAGGTTGGAGCATTGCCGAGCCGCTGAAAAATTACGGCTACAAAGGCAACGTCGCTGACAAAGTTAAAAGCCTGCTTGCGGAAGTGGGATTACCTGCCGAATACGCCGAGCGTTATCCCCATGAAGTTTCCGGCGGCGAATGTCAACGCGCGGCTATTGCACGAGCCATTTCACTTGAACCTAAGCTTTTAATTTCGGACGAGGCTACAAGCGCTCTTGATGCCGATAACCAAATTAAAATCGTCGCGCTGATTAAAAATCTTTGCCGCAAAAAAAATATTGCCTGCCTGTTCATTACGCATGACTTAGCTTTACTGCCGCACATTGCCGATAATGTTTTGGTAATGGACGGCGGCAAAATCGTTGAAATTGGCAAGCCTCTTGACATTATCCATAATCCTAAATCTGATATCGCCCGCCAAATGATGACTGCAAATTTTTTAAAATAAAAAAAGCCCACACTTAGGGCTAATGTTACGCTGTGCATAAGCGCGGTTTTTTTTTTGTTAAAATAATTCTAAAACATTTAGTGGGAGGTTTTTGTCATGAAAAAGTTTTTTGTTTTTTCGATTGGAATTATAATGGCGGCTACAACATTTTTTTTAGGTTTAGGCGCGAAAACTGCTAGCGCAAAACCGCCACTTTTCACCGGTAGGGTTGAAGCTGCTCAGGCTATGGTTGTTCATAAGTTATTCCATTATAATGATGACAAAATTAAGGCTTGGAACAATCATGTTTCAAAAGAAGACGACGGAACCAGTTATTGGTTTATATATTTCGGCGACAGCGATGAAAAGGCGAGCAACAGCAAAGACAATCTTTTTGCATACAGAGTAAATGCCGATTATACGGTGGCGTATATGTATATTTTGGTGAAAAATGTTGTTGACGATCCTAAAAAAGACCTTCGACTTGCAAACGCTCATAAAGTTTTTGACGAAATGTGTCTTGGTATTGGAATGAAAACTTCAGAAATAGAAGGTTTGTGGTTGCAACTGGCTATTTACGGTTCTAAGACCAATTATGATTTTTTCGTTGATGAAAAAACTTTTTATCAATATTGTGGCTCTATAGATAGAAATGTTTATTTTAATTTTAAACCGATTGGTAATCATACCGGCATAAGATTAATGCTGGGCGTTGACGATGATTAAAAATTCTTCTCGAAATTCGCTAAATTTATCTTCCAAAATAGATTTTCGCATTGCCGCCATAAATCTCTGCAAGTAGCGCAAATTATGCAGAGTCAATAATCTCAAGCCGAAAATTTCATCAGCGCGTACAAGATGCCGAATATAGGCGCGGGTGAAATTTTTTTTGCAGGCGTAACAATCGCAGTCACTTTCAAGCGGCGTAAAATCTTCAGTGAACTCGGCATTTTTAATGACAAGCCGACCGCGCGACGCAGTTTTAGGCGACACCATAGCCATACCGTTACGCGCAACACGTGTAGCAAATACGCAGTCAAACATATCAACGCCGCGCATAACGCCTTCAATCAAGTGATCGGGAGTGCCGACGCCCATTAAGTACCGCGCTTTATTTTCCGGCAAAAATTTTGTCGAAACTTCAAGCATTTTGTACATAATTTCTTTAGGTTCTCCGACACTCAAGCCGCCTATCGCACAGCCGTCAAAATCCAGCGACGCGATAAATTTAGCGCTGTCTTCGCGCAGATCTTCATACATACCGCCTTGACAAATACCAAAAACCGCTTGATCGGTAGCCGCCGCCTTTAAACTGCGTTCAGCCCAGCGGTGAGTGCGTTCAGTAGAATTTTTAGTGTAGTCATAATCGGCGTGGTAGGGTATGCATTCATCAAACGCCATAGAAATATCAGAACCGAATTTGAATTGCGTCTGTATGGAAATTTCCGGCGACAAAAACTTTTTCGCGCCGTCAATATGCGAATTGAACATAACGCCTTCTTCTGTAATTTTGCGAATGGTCGACAGGCTGAAGACTTGAAAGCCGCCGCTGTCAGTCAAAATGCCTTTGTTCCAATGCATAAATTTATGAAGACCGCCTGCGCGTTGAATCAAGTCTGCCGTAGGACGTAAAAATAAATGGTACGTGTTGCCGAGAATTATTCCCGCGCCTAAATCTTCCAATTCGTCCGGCGAAAGTGTTTTAACCGTTGCTTGCGTACCGACAGGCATAAATATCGGCGTCAAAAAATCTCCGTGCGGCGTATGCAAAATTCCTGCGCGTGCGCCGGTAAATTTATCTTTGTGAATAAGTTCATATGTGACTGACATTTTTTTCTCCTGGTATAATAGCTTAGATCATAATTATTCATTCTAAATTTCTAAGAAAGGTTGATGACTTTGACTGAACACAATTTTATCACAGGGGACGAATATTTGAAACATTTTTATGAATTGCCGCAGTTGCCGCAGTTGCCGCTTGCCGACGAAGATTTTATTTCAGCTTGGCAGGAAACAGAAAAACATTCCGCAATAGAATTTTTAGAAAATCTTTACAACGTAAATTTTAATTTTGATTGGCGCAATGTCAACGCCATAAAAATTTCGTTCATACAGACGCTTGCCGGTAAACTGCCGTCGATTTATACAGAAAATCACGATGACTTTGAAGCGCTCAGCAGTTTTGTTAGCGGTAAAACTGCAATCAGAAAGTTGCCTGTCACGGTAAACGCTTTCACAATGTCTACCAATATTCGCGACGTTCGTCATAAAATTATCCTGCTCAATCGCGCACCGTACAGCAACATTGATGCTGAAATTTTAAATTTGACTGCCGAAGATTGGCTTAAAAAATCTCAAAAAATACGCAGCCGTCACGAATCTGCGCACTATGAAACATTGCGGCTTTTAGGCGGCATGAAAAATCACGCGCTTGACGAAATTTTAGCTGATGCGTTGGGACAAATCGCGGCGTTTAAAAATTTCAGTGTAACGCGGCAAAGAATATTTTTCGGTTTAAACGGCGTCAAATGTACGGGACGCTTGAGTTTTTATGTACAAAAAGTTTTGCCGACAGACAGAGAAAAAGTTTATCGCGCAGTTGGTACGGTGCTTGATAAAATTGAATCGGAAATTGCAAACTGCACTGACTTAGAAATTATTTGTAAAATCGCCGGTAAAAGTATCGCCGACAGGTTATAAATTAGGTAGTAGGAGGCAAACTGCTAATCCCTGTTCCCTACTCCCTACTCCCTAAAATAAACATACAATCGCCGAATGAGAAAAATCTGTAGCGCTCATCAACCGCCGTCTTGTAAGCGTCAAGGATAAATTCACGACCGGCAAACGCGCTGACCAACATTATAAGCGTGGACTTAGGCAGGTGAAAATTAGTTATCATTGCGTCGACAATTTTAAATTTGTAACTCGGATAAATAAAAATCTTCGTCGAATCGCTACCTACTTTAACAGAATTTGTATCAATCGCGGCACTTTCAAGCGTCCTAACCGACGTTGTACCTACCGCGATAATTTTTTTGCCGCGAATTTTTGTATCGTGAATCAAATCGGCGGTTGCCTGCGGTACGGTATAAAATTCTTCGTGCATTTGATGACTTTCAATATTTTCAGTTTGCACCGGTCTGAAAGTTCCCAGTCCGACGTGCAAAGTTACAAAACCTAAATTTACGCCTAAATTTTTCAGTTCGTCCATCTGCGCGGCGGTGAAATGAAGACCAGCGGTAGGTGCGGCGGCAGAGCCGCGTTCACGATTATAAACAGTTTGGTAGCGTTCCATATCGGAAATTTTTTCGTGAATATAAGGCGGCAAAGGCGTTTCACCGAGCCTGTCCAATATCTCTTCAAAAATGCCGCTGAATTTAAATTCGACAATGCGTCCGCCAAAATCCGTACGCGCAGTGACGGTACAGCTTAATTCAGCGCTAAAAATAATTTCCGTGCCTTCTGTAATTTTTCGACCGGGCTTAACCAACGTCTCCCACGTCGTAGAATTTATTTGCCGTAACAAAAAAACTTCGACGCGAGCGCCGGTAGATTTATGACCGATTAGCCGCGCAGGTATTACGCGCGTATCGTTGAAAATCAGCGTATCGCCGGCAGTTAAAAAATTTTTCAAGTTATAAAATCTTTCATGCAAAATTTCTTTCGTCGCAGGATTTAAAATCATCAGCCGTGACGCGTTGCGCGGTTCAATCGGCGTCTGTGCTATCAATTCTTCCGGCAGATTGTAATCAAAATCGTTTAATAAAATTTTTATCACCTCAGCCCCATTATACCAAAAAAAATCTCCCACAAAATTTTTCGTAGGAGTTATTTTTTCGCAGATTGTTGAAATTATAATTTTAGTCTTTAATTTCAAGGGGTTCCATAGGTGTTCTGCCGTTTTCAGCATCAAAATTTTTCCAAAATTCGTAGCGGCTGACTTTTTCACCTTTTTTATTGCAGTATATATTGTCGTGCGCGCCTGTGCTACCCATGTAACCTGTATAACCGAGTCTGTACATAGTGTTTCTAACTTCTTGAGGATTAGTTGCATCTACCGTACCAAGATAACCGCGTCTTAAAAATTCAGCACCATCATACTTCATTTCTTTGTGATTTCCACCGGCTATCATTTCAAGTTCGGTTTCATTCAAAATTTCTGACTCGGAATCAAGCGAATCTAAATAATTTTTAATATCTTCAACAGAAATTTCTACGCCGACTTCATTGGAAAGTGAAATTACCTGATGAATCTTTTCTTCACTTATGCCGTTTTTTTCAATATCCGTCATAATATTGTTAAACTCTGTCGAGAATTTCTCGTCGCTAATAACTTTAGTGTAAAAAATTTGCAAATTATTCATTTGAATACCTCCATTAATTATCTAAACATCTTACGCAAACGACTTTATAATGCCAGAACACTTTCGCGAAAATAGGGTCTCTGATCCTGTATTGCCTTTTTGAAATTCTCCGTAGTTTTATTGGAGCCTCCGGCAACCATTTCAAGTTCAGTTTCTTTCAAAGTTGCTGACTCGGAATCAAGCGAATCTAAATAATTTTTAATATCTTCAACAGAAATTTCTGCGCCGACTTCTTTAGAAAGTGAAATTACCTGCTGAATATTTTCTTCACTTATGCCGTTTTTTTCAATATCCGCCATAATATTGTTAAAATCTGCAGAACATTTTTCGTCGCTAATGACTTTAGTGTAAAAAATTTGCAAATTATTCATTTGAATACCTCCATTAAAATTTCATTTATATTTTGTACGCGCTCAATTAAAAAATATTAATATCAAAAACTCCGAAGTGTTGAAAAATTTTGAAGGCACAAAAAAACTAATTTCAGTCGATCCATGTTACTTTGTGCGACAAATCCACCAAATCACAATCGCGAATAATTAAAGTGACAACGCCGGAAAGATTTACAACAAAAACATCAGCAACCATAATCGTACCTATCGCGTCCAAAGGAATGTTGAGTTGCATCAGCATAAGCCCCAGCATCGCGACCATTCCGCCGCTGCCGCTGCTTGCCGAAATTGCAAATTGAATAGCCAAAAATGCGATTATAAAAAGTTGCCCGATTGTAATTTGTTGTCCTGAAAATTCCGCCGCAAAAAATGTAGCGCTGCAAAAACCGATTAGCATTGCAGGCGGACAAAGTGCGTGCGAAATCGGTATATAAAAATCGCACAGAGTTTTTGGGATTTTTAAATCTTTCTTGCAAATTTCAATATTTTTCGGCATTGCCGCAGAACCGCTGGATGTCGTGAAAGTAATTAAAATTGCAGGATAAATTTTTTTCAAGAAGTCCGTAATATTTACACCGTGCTGAATGAAATTTTTTAAAAGCATTATCAAGCTTAAAACTACAAATAAAATATATTCCGCCAAAATTAATTTCCATACGTGAAAAATTTCGCTAAATGAATACAGCACAATCGTTTTGAAAATGCAAAGAAAAACTATCACGGGAATTACTTTGAAGACTATCAAAACCATCTCAAAAATAATTTGTTTCAAATCTATAATCAAATTTTTAAGCTCTCTTACTTTGTCACCTAAAATTGTTATGCAAATTCCCGTAAGCACCGCCAATACCACAATTTGTAAAATTTTTCTTTCATAGAATGGCGCAATAACATTTTGAGGAACCATCGATAAAATTAATTCAAAAATTTGTTTAAGTTCGGCTGAATTACCGTTCAGAAGTTGTCCGCTAAAATCTAAATTTATCACGGGAAAAATTATTGAACATACTAAAATTGACGAAACCGCTACAAAAAATAAAATTCCCAAAAATCTCATCAAAATTTTTGTGCTTATCTCGTTAAGTACCGTAACATTTTCAATCGCGCAAATGCTTGCTACAATAGAGGTAAATATCAGCGGAATATTTATTGCGATAAGCACGCCGAATAATACATCTAAAATCGGCGTCACAAAATTTTCAACAATAATGTTTTTTGTCGGCTCTGAAAAATTTCCTGCGATTAATGCAAAAAAAATTGCCAGCAATATTGCAATAGTCGTAGATCCGCCGGGAATTTTTAATTTCTTGGAATCTTTCTTAGAAAACGCATGTATTTCGTTATAGCCGTTTTCATAGCGATATCTAATTCCGGTATATTCATAGCTCAACAAATTTTTCATCATCACTTCTGAAAAAAGTTGCTCTTCGTCATTATCATCAATAGGGTTGTACGGGATGCCTTTGATTTTTATCAAAACTTTAGGCGTACCAAACCATTTTCTTATGATAAGTTTAAATTCATGATCTTCACCGAATTTTTCTTGGTATCGCAAAAGCGCCTCTTCAAGCAAAAGACTCACTCTAATTTTATCTTTGCGCGGCACGTCCAGAGATTCAAAAAATTTTTGAATTTGCTCTATTGCATCATTTATATCTTGGTTACTAAGTTTCAAAATGCCACCCGCTTCATATTTTTTATTAAATATACTTTTTTAATACAATTTTTTTAATTTTGCACCTTGATAATAATGCGCCAAAATCTTGTCGTACTTCCAGCCTTTTTCGGCATAAGTCTTCGCGCCGTACTGCGAAAGACCTACACCGTGACCTTTGCCGTATCCTTCAAAAATTACCTCATCGCCGACAATTTTCACGTTAAACAGCGTGCTTGGCAATGAAAATTTTCTGCGCATCTCGGCACCTTTCATGGTGACAGTTTTCTTTGAACCGACAATCTGCGCGGATTTTACTCGACCGGAAGTAGATCTGTCAGCCGCCGATTTGCCGATAGTAAGCGGCGTCAAAATAAATTTTTGCAACGTACCGAAGGCGTCACCCATACGCGAAGAAAAATCGTATACCGAAAATTTCACCGTCCATGCTTGAGTAAATTTCATTTCTTCTTCAACGGCTTTAAGATGAGCAATGTTGCCGCCCCAAACATTAGCCGCGCTTTCAGTCATACCGCCGCTGTCAGCGTGAAAAGGCGCGTCAACTGTCCTGCCGCCGTGAAATAAAACTTCGCCGCGCGTCTCAACAACTGCTCGGTCTGTCGTCTCAAAAGTTTCAACGCCGTTATAAACTTGACAATGCGTCGTCGCGCAGAGTTCGTAACCGTCCGCCTTATGCTTTTCGCGATTTTTTAATACAAACGTCCGCGCCGCCACTGCCTGCGCTTTCAATGCCTCCAAATGCCATGACTGAATCATTTCTTTTGGCAACACGCCGCGCAGATATTCTTCAACCGGCGCAAGATTTATCACGGTAAAGCCTGTACCGCGTTTCAGAAGTTTCACGCCGCCGAAATATTTTCTGCCGTTTATTGTAACGCGTAAATCTTGAAGATCAACTTTTTCACCGCGAATTTCAATATCATTTGCTTTCAGTGCGGCAAGCGTTAAATTTAAATCGGTATTGGCGGAAATTTTCTGAAGTTGCTTTTTAGTTTTGGTGTCAGTCATAACGCAGGGCGCGGAAAATTGCAATGTGACTTGAGTTGCGCCGGTTATAAGACCGATTTTAATTTCCGGCTGCCATTTGGATTTTGCGGCATAAGCTGTAGTTGCCGAAATAAAAAAAATTACCGCCAACACTGCGGCAAAAAAACTTTTGTAGTTCACTGATTTTAACTCCCAATTTATAATTCATCATTCATCATTCTTAATTCTGCATTCTTAATTCTTAATTCTTAATTAAAACTGTCCGCTGTCGTCTAAAAATCTGCAATAACTTTTAACCGCGTCGTTGAAGTCAGAAAATCCGCCTTCATAACCTGCGCGAATCAAATTTCTTGTATCGGCTTGAGTAAAGCTTTGATACTTGCCTTGCAGTTCGGCGGGGAAGTCTATGTACTGAATTTTACCGGTACCAATAGCGTCGATAACTGCGCGAGCCGCCTCATTGTAAGTGTGTGCTTGCCCCGTACCGCAATTATAAATTCCGCTTGTAATGTCTTCATCAAACGCCCAGAGATTTACTTTTACAACGTCGTCAACCGAAATGAAATCGCGGCGCTGTTCGCCGTCTTCGTAGCCGTCAGTGCCTTTGAAAAGCTTAATGACGCCGGTTTCTTTAACCTGCTTGTACATTTGATAGAAAATCGACGCCATACGCCCTTTGTGCCGCTCCTGCGCGCCGTAGACATTGAAATAGCGTAGACCGACAACAAGCGGCTCAAAAAATTCCGAGTCGCTGTAATCTGTCAAAACCTTTCTAACGTACCTGTCGAAAGTCAATTTAGACAGCGCGTAGGCATTCAAAGCACGTTCGCATTCTTCTTTCTCACTGAAACCGTTTTGACCGTCGCCATAAACCGACGCGCTTGACGCATAAATAAATTTTATCTCTTCGCTGATACAAAATTCCAACAGTGCCTTTGAAAATTCAAAGTTCACCTTCATGATATAATCGGCGTCGCGTTCCATAGTGTCGGAGCAAGCGCCTTCGTGAAATACCGCGTCAATATCTTCATCCCAAATATATTCATCATCTGTAATATTTTTTAAAAATTCGTCACGGTGCATGTAGTCTACGAATTTCAAGCCGCAGAGATTTTTAAATTTATCCCCCTTACCGAGATTGTCGACAATTAAAATATTTTTTTCGCCGCGCAGATTTAAGGCGTGTACAATGTTACTGCCGATAAATCCCGCACCGCCGGTTACAATAATCATAAAAAATTTTTCCTCCGCTAAATTTATTTATTTCCAAAATTTTTTTAGCGACAATACAAAACTGATTCGCAAGCAGACGGAATAAAATAATCCAATCCGAAAATTTGAAGAATTTCACGTTCAATATCGCTTAATGTATAGTCGGTAGCGTCAATTTTATAATGTCGAAATTTAAACTCATAGTCTGAACGCAAAGATTTTACATAATTTGCAAGCGTCCACAAATCTTCCGGCTTATGGTAAGCCGAAATTGCCATTTTAGGTTTCCAACGCGAAATAGTTTTTGCCGCGCCGTGTAACATATCAAGTTCCGCGCCTTCAATGTCCAATTTAATGTAGTCGACGCGTGGCAAATTTTTTTTCAAAACATATGTGTCCAAGTCGGTAAATATGCCGATTTCCATACCCCCCCCCTTGCGGGATCCGGTACCTATTTCTCTGTAATGTTCGACGCCTTCACGATTGCTTAAGCCGATATTTTCAATGACAAAATTATATTTTTCTGCGCGTGCAAGACAATTTTTATAATTTTGCGCACTCATCTCAAAAGCATAAACTTTAGCGCCTTGCATTGAAAAATCCCGCGAAGTCGCTCCGTCATAAGCGCCACCGTCAATCGCTATATTGCCTTCGGTAGGCAAAAATCCTTCCAAAAAATATTGGGATTCCGGCGCAAATTTATAATCGCAGATTCGCCCTGTCAAAATTCCGGTAAGATATGCTCTGTAAACCGCCTTTGACTCTTCGTCGGAAAACATTTCATAAACTGAATAAAGTTCCGGCAGATTTTGCATGTAAAAATTAAATTTATTTTCCATTCCGTTGGTATCTTGCAAAGGCAATGAATCAATACCGTAACGCTTAAAATAATTGGTGAAACAAAATGACAACATTGCAGAGATATAGAGCATTTGATTTACTTTAACAGTAGATTTCGGAAATTTCATAAGCGTGAATACGGGAATATCGCTATCATCAAAAATTTCTTTATCTTCATCATCCGGTACAACGATACAAGTCAAATTAATTCCGAAGTTTTTAATTAACTTAACGATTTCATTGACATCGGACGGAATTTTAAAGCCGCAGAAAAATCCGCAGGGAATTTTATGGTCAATCAGATTTTGAATTTGCCGAAGATACCTGCGCGAATTAATATCAGATAACATTTTTACAAAATTTAGACTCAAAATTACTCCTCCTAATCGTTCAAATTTGACCTGTACGCCTCGTGCAAAAGTTTTTCCTGCTTTTCCTTGTTATGTCGTTCAAAGGCGCGATTGGCGAAAATTTGAGGCGTCGCCGTACCTATTGCTATTGCCAAAATTATTAATGCCGCGTCTACGCCGGATTGTACCGCGCTTAAAAGTTGATCCGGCGTCAAATTTCTAATGTTTATCATTGCAAATAAAAATCTGTAAATTAAAACGCCGGGTACAAGGGGAATTACGGCAGGGACGATTAAAACTTGCATCGGCGTATGCAACCAGTGAATTGCTTTTACCGCGATAATGCCGATTACCATTGCGCCTGCCAATGTTCCCAATTCGGGACTGCAATTTAACTCAAAAATTAAAAAATTTTTTATGCAGACACATAACGCGCCGCCTGTACCTACGGCAATCAGAAGACGCGGCGGCAGGTTAAACAGTATCGCGAAACCCATTGCTCCTATTGCCGCATTTATCGCAAAGATTAAATAATTATCTTCCGGCAACATTCGCAGGTTTGTGAAGTCTACGACGGGAAACATTTCTATTGCAAAAACTATTCCGAAAGTCATACCGCCGATAATCAATCCGGTGTGCAAAAATCTTGACGCGCCGCTGACAATGTACGTGTTAAGTAAATCCAGCAAGCCGTTAATTATCGGTACGCCGGGTACAAGGAACAACGCGCAGGCTATGATAGGTTGCCACGCCGTTTCTGTTGGCAGGAAGTGAACAAAGTACGCCGCAACAGTCGCGGTACAAGCCGCAAATGCCATTCCGACGTATGGATTAATGCCGACCTTCGCGCAACGAATTTGTACGATTTTGCCTAGCATTGAACAAATTGAAGTGTAAAAAGCCGCTTGAATGTCTCCTCCAAAAAGTATGCAATAAGCACCGCACGCCGCTCCTATTGCCAAAATTATTTGGATTTCGGTATAAAAGCGCGGACGAGTGGCGATAACTTTTAACCGGCTTTGAAACTCTTCAAGCGTGTAATGATCGCTTAACGCTTGCCAACTGAGCTTGCTGACGGCGGAAATTATACGCATATCTACAGCGTGCTTTACACACTTTCTGAAAGATGTATGCGATTGATTTTCGTCGCTGATATTCAGCATTAAAGTTGTGTACATTATGTGCAGGTGAAATTTTTTTTCATCAATGCCCATAAATGCCGCCACTCGCTTGCTTACGCGAATAATTCTGTCGGAGGACGCGCCATTTTCCATAAGTAATTGCCCTACCGACAGAATCAATTCAGCTTTTTGTCCTATAGCCGTGAAAGTATCGGTTAAAAGTTCGCGCTGTTCGTCGTAGCGATTTTTAAAGTTATCCATTTGAATATGTTAGAATTGAGTTAATCGAATCTGCTTGATTCAGATTTTCAAAATTTGTTGACGCAGTGAAATTTTCCACGCCGTCACTTATACCGACATTTAAGATTGAATCAATGTCGGCGTCATTGATAATGTCTGCAGAAGAAGATCGCGTGTAGTCCCATTCGCAAATAAAGCCATTTTTACCGGAACTGCCACTACAATCGACTGTAGTGTCGTCCCATTTATTAGGAACTGCCCATGACGTTTCGTAATGTGGAGCATAAATTTGTAAATAATCGCCGGAACCGTTTGGTTCGTAGGGCGAAAAATTTTTGTAATCAAAATTTTCTCCCGTAACCCATTGCCAACGGGAATTGCTTTTAAAGCCGCCTAACCAATATCCGTCAAGTTGTGCACAAAAGTCCTTCATTAAGTTTTCTATATTTTCTTGTTCACCTTCATCAGTAATGGTAACCAAGTGACCGCCCATACTTTCGCAACGTTTTTTTGCTTCTGTCCAAGTAGTTTCAAGATTAAAGAGGTAGTAGGAGTGTCCGTTATATTGAACTGTAGCATTTATTATGCCGTCGTTCTTTATTGTATCGAAATTTCCGTATTTATCTTCGACGGTAATTTTTTTACCTTTGGCATTTTTGACAGTTATTGAGCCTTCGCCGATTTTAAGGATAACGTCCGAGCCGTCAAGCGAAGAATCGGTTATATCGCAGTCACTTAGCTTTATAATGTCCTCACCGGCTCTGTAATCTTTTATAACGTCATAACCGCCGCCATTGAAATAGACGAAAGTATCACTGCCGTGCGCAGTATCAATGTACTTGTGATTTGGATCCTGCCCACTGTTGGCGTTATAGCTGTTATCGACGCGATAATCTCCGATAAGAGTATCATTGCCACTTCCGCCAATAATTGTATTATCCACTGTACTTGCTCTTATTTCGATTGCATTTTCTCGCGCCGAAGCATCTATAACTTTCGCGATCTTATTTGCCGTGTAAATGTCGCCGTGCAGGTCATCGATTCTAACAGTAGATTTTCCGTTCACTGAATCGAGAATCTGCATTTTAAAATCTTCGCTTGCCATGTCAATTAAGGGACTGCAAATTGTAGTAATTAAAAGCGCTATGGGACTTGATGAACCTACGTAACTTATTAAGCCGTCTATTGCAAGCACACCCATTTTAAAAGTATCAGCGTCTCCGCCTTCAAGATATTGACTGTATCTTTCTGCCTCAACGTTTGCGTTGTAATAACCTACTGCAAGTGAACCCAAGACACCAATTTTTGTACTAAGCGTTTCATTTCCCACATTGGAATAGTGTAATCCTGCTGCTTGTGCACCGGACTCAAGGATAGCATCCATTAAATCCTCATCTTGAGAAAGTTCTTTTAAATCTTGGTGAGATGATATAAAAGCTGAAAGGCATGTAATTGCAAAAAGTGATCCGGATGCTCCAGTCAATATTTTACGACAAGCTTTTTGTAAGTCAGGATTATCTGTCATATTTTCGATAGTTTCACCTAAATCAACGGCGTCAATTAAATTTGTGGTAATCTCACTTATTGTTAGGGTGTCATCTTTTAATTGCTCCAAACGTTCTTCACTGACTTCTTGTCGGTGTTGAAGTGTATTTGCAAGTTCTTTTATCCTTTTTATAATATCTTTAACAGATACAGTACTTTCACTTACTAAATCTCTCAATTCGCTAATCTGTTCTTCGACAGAATCTGATGATTCTCCGGTGGCTTCATCTTTAAAAAGACTCACATATTTTTCTAAAAACATTGAGGAAATTTCTGATATTTTTTCGTCAATTTTCTCTTCAGACCAATTCTCGGACATTTCACTCGGCGTGTAATTGGCGGTTGATGTATTGCCGAAAGCGTCTGTGATTGTGATATTTTTACCCTTGCCGTTTTTGACAGTAATATAATCGCCGCCTACCATAAAAATAACGTCGTCGCCGTCGTAGGAAGTATTTAGAATCAAGCCGCTGTTAAGTTTGATAACGTCCTGCCCTTCGACATAATCGGTAATGACAACATCGCCCTCGCCGTTTGAATAGGTAAAATCATTCGTCCCTTCAGTACGCGTCAAAGTAGCCGCCGAATTATCAGTACTGCCGACGCTGTCAACGTTGCCGCCTTCTTCAACCCAGCGTTTATTTTCGTAATCGGCAAGGTAGGTCTTTCCTTCAAGAATAAATTTGCCTGCGCGTCCGACAATATTTAAAGTGCCGCCGTCATTAAATTTAAGGTAAGACCCGCCGTCGTGCAACATTGCACCGGAAATTTGATTGAGATTTACGCCGAGAAGATTTATTACGTCTTCCGAGCTGACACTTGCAATTTCATCGTTGCCGTTGCCGGTAGTATAAAAAATTTCGTCCTGCCCTGCACCGCCGTAAATAGAGTCATTAAAATTTCCGTCGCCGCCCCAAAGAGACGAGCCGCCGTCACCTGCCTGAATCACGTCACCGCCATTACTGCCGCCGATTATAACTTCCAAACCTGCAAGTCCGCGACCGTCAATATTCATTGCATTGCTTGACATATAAACGTGAGCACTGATATTACCGTTTCCGTTAGCAACATCAATAATTTTGTCAACGGCATCAAGAATATTTACAGCGCCGTTATTTGAATTTATAGCAAAACTGCTACCTGAAATGCCAATACCGGTAAATGCCGCATCGAAAATTATAACGTCGTCATTTTGGTAGTTGTCAACAGTATCATTGCCGCCGCTGTAAATGAAAAAGTCTTTACCCGCGCCGCCTTGCAAAGTGTTATTGCCGCCGTTACCGAGTAAGCTTGAACCTCCGGCGCCTGCAATTAGAAGATTTGTTAAATTCGCAGCTCCTGCAATAAATCCAAAAACAGGGAAATTACTGAAGTCCACAACGCCTTCACGATTTGTAATATACGCATACGCCGCCGTAACTTCGTCACTGCCGCTAATGTCAATGAGTTTGTTTGCAACATTTTGAAGGGTTAAGGCGCCTGAACTTGATTTAATCAATAAATCGTTGCCGTCAATCTCAAGCCCTTTGAAATCTGTCTCAAATTTTATTTTTTCGCCTTCAATATAATCTAAAATAGTTTTGTTGCCGCCGACGTAGTTGTACAGAAAATCGCGTACTTTTTGAATGATTTTTGATATATCCGACAAAGTTCAAGACTCCTTAACCATATTTGTTATTTTAACTCTTACAGAATGAATTGCGACAAGTCACGATTTTTGGCAATTTCTTTAAGTCTCTCGTCTACATATTCTGCATTGATACTGAAACTTGTCTTACCTTCTTTAACCATATCCGGCGCGTCGAAAGAAACTTCCTCAAGCAATTTTTCAAGCAGGGTATGAAGTCTGCGTGCGCCGATATCTTCAGACTGTTCATTAACATCATACGCCAACTGCGCGATGCGTCCTATTGATTCCGGTTCAAATGAAAGCTCTAAACCTTCAGTCTTAAGTAACTCTTTGTACTGTTTAATCAGCGCATTTTGCGGCTCGGTTAAAATTTTTTCAAAATCTTCTTTCTGCAGTGACTTCAACTCGACGCGAATAGGAAAACGTCCCTGCAATTCGGGAATTAAATCAGAAGGTTTAGCTGTATGGAAGGCGCCCGCCGCTATGAATAAAATATGGTCGGTTTTAACGGGACCGTACTTTGTCATAACCGTTGAACCTTCAACAATCGGCAAAATGTCACGCTGTACGCCTTCACGGCTTACGTCGGGACCGGCGCTGGAACCTTTCACGGCAACCTTGTCTATTTCGTCAAAGAAGACTATACCGCTACGCTCGGCAAGCTGAATAGCCGTTTCCGCGACTTCTTCCATGTCGATAAGCTTTTCTGCCTCTTCCTGCTCCAAAATTTTACGTGCCGCCGCAACAGTAACTTTGCGTTTGCGCGTACGTTTCGGCATAACGCTACTAATCATATCCTGCAGGTTATCACCCATACTTTCAAGGCTTGAACCGGAAAACATTCCTACCATAGGTTTAGCGTGGTCGGCAACTTCAAGGTCGATAATCTGATCTTCCATTTTGCCGCTTAAAAGGCGCTTGCGAATAAATTCACGTCCCGCGTTATCGACAACAGGTTCATCTTCCTTCTCCTCTGCAGGCTGTTCATTGCCGCCGCCGAAAAGTTTGCTTAAGGGGTTCTGCGTCTTTTTAGGCTCGGGTACCAAAATGTCAAGAAGTCTTTCGGTAGCATTTTCAGCCGCCTTTTCTTTAACTTCTTCGGTTTTTTGACGGCGTACCATACGCACGGAAATTTGCATAAGGTCACGAATAATGGATTCAACGTCACGCCCTACGTAGCCGACTTCTGTAAATTTAGTAGCTTCGACTTTGACAAAAGGCGCTTTAACCAATTTGGCAAGGCGGCGTGCAATTTCAGTTTTACCTACGCCGGTTGAACCAATCATCAAAATATTTTTCGGTATAACGTCGTCGCGAATATCATCGGCAAGCTTGCGACTGCGCCAACGATTTCTAAGCGCTATTGCTACAGATTTTTTTGCTTCGTCCTGTCCTACGATGTACTTGTTGAGCTCCGCCACAATTTCGCGCGGCGTCTGCTCGTTTACTCCAAGTTCTTTGACTACTTCTTTTTCTAATTTTTTTCTGGGCATTTACAAAAAACTCCTTTTTAGTT
>CAJOKY010000007.1 GCA_905235425.1 uncultured Selenomonadaceae bacterium | reverse complement strand
CGCCGCGTCATGGAAGTTCACGGCGTCACGCTTATGCCTGAAGTCAGAATTATCGGCGAAATGTAGGTATTAGGGGCTAGGTTCTAGGGGCTAGGGATTAGTCAATATCTGTCAAAAAACAAGGAGGTTTTAAAAATGGATTTCATGGCTATCGGTAAGGTCGGCTCGTACCTTAAACAAAAAAATTTGATGTTCGCCGCAAATTACAAAATCAAAACGGGACAGCGTATCACGGACGGTAACGGCAATTTAAGCTTTACGCATTCCACAATGTTTGACCAAATTCGTGAGGCAAGTAAAAAATCTGCCGAAGAAGTTAAAGCCGCGCGTCTTAGTACAATTAAGCAGAAATTGATGAACGGTAAAAAACTTTCTGATGAGGAAATGGGATTTCTGCGCGTCAACGACAAAGACCTTTACAAGAAGGCACAGCACGCAGAAGATGCACGCGAAGAACTTAAAGCCGAATTGAAAGGCGCTAAGACTAAGCAGGAAGCACGGCAAATTCTCACTCGCGCAATGGTAAAGGCGTCGGCTGAAGCCAGCGCCGAAATTGCCGCTTGTAAAGGTGCGACAGGCGGTACAATGTCAGCAGGTGTTTCAATGTCTGCAGGCGGGGAAGTTTCTGTATCTGCTACAAATATTTCGGCAGGTGCTGAAAATATTTCAACCGGCGATATCTCAACTTCTGCAGGCGACATTTCAACCGGTGCTGAAAATATTTCTGCCGGCGATAATTTTCAATCTTCAAATGCAAGTACTTCTGAAAATAAATTTGCTACCGAAAACAATTCCCGCGCAGATTCAAATTCCAATGCTGAAAAAGACACACCGCAGGGCATTTTGGAAAAATTTATCATGACGATTCGCGCACTTGAAGACGAATGGAAAAACTTTACAAATTCCGACGAGTACAAAGACTTGCCGGAAGGTTACGAAGATGAAAAGGTTTACAAAGTTTCGGCGGTACCTAATCCAAAATTTTTGAACGCGATTTTCACGTACAGGCAGAATCAAGACACTAAAAATATTTTCGAGTCTACGGAAGTGGAATTTTGGAGAAATATTACATTGCAGTCATAAGCGCGGCTAAAGGATTGGGTAGCGCCCGCATAAGAAATTTGATTAAGCATTTCGGCACTGCTCAAACTGTTTGGACGGCGGAGCAAGGCGATATTGAACAGGCGGGGTTGCCTAAAGATGCATTAAAATCTTTTTTGGAATTTCGCCAAAGAAATCCCCATGCCGTCGAAAAATTAATAGCATACTGCGCGGAAGAAAAAATTAAACTCTGCAGTATAGTTGATGATGATTATCCGCCGATTTTAAAAGAGATTAAATCGCCGCCTGCCGTGTTTTATTATTATGGAAAGCTTGAACCTTTCGCGGACAGAATCGGAATGGTCGGGACGCGCAATAATACTGAATATGGTAAAAAAGTTGCGCAGGAAATAGCATCAGAGCTTGCCGCCGCAGGGCTTACCATTGTCAGCGGTGCGGCGCGCGGCATTGATACATTTTCGCATGAAGGCGCGATGCAGTACGGGCGGACGGTTGCAGTTTTAGGTTGCGGTATTGCCTACGCCTTTGCAAACGGCAACGCTGATTTTATTCGTAAAATAGCTGAAAACGGTGTCGTTATGACTGATTACAAACCGAGTCAAAAACCTTCTGCCGAAACATTTCCGCCGCGCAACAGGATTATTGCCGGACTTTCACGCGGAGTGATTGTAGTTGAGGCAGGACATAAAAGCGGCGCTTTGATAACGTGCGGTTATGCCGGCGATTACGGACGTGACGTTTTTGCGGTACCGGGCAGAGTTGATTCACCTAAAAGTGTAGGCTGTCACGAACTTATACGCGACGGCGTGATTTTAATTAAAAGTGCTGATGATATTTTGGAATATTACAAAATGACGCCGAATAAATCGCTTGTAGAAAATAAACGTATTGCAGAAAATTTAAGCGGCGATATAAAAATTGTCGGCAGCAGGAAAAATATTGATAATGAAATTGCAAAGCTTGAAGGCGTCGAGAAAAAGGTTTTTGACGCGATACCTTCAGGCGATTTTATTACCATTGACGAAATTTTAATGGAGGTTGATGAGGTTTCACCTTCTGAAATTGATTTGATTTTAACGCAACTTGGATTAAAAAATATTATCGTCGAAAAAGACGGAGAATATACCAGGGGGTAGCTTGTAAAATTACTCACTATCTTTAGTAAGTAGTAAATAGTAAGTAGTAAGTAGTAAGTGGTATTTTCCACTACTTACTACCTCACTACTCACTATCTCACTACTCACTATCTCACTACTCACTACTTACTAAAATTTTAAGGAGAATGGTTTTTTTATGGCAGTGAAAAAAAGTTTGAAGTCGCTGATACTTACCGAAAGCGCAGGAAAAGCAAGGACGCTTAAAAAATTTTTGGGACATTCATACGCGGTAATGTCAACCGAAGGATTTTTGAAAGACTTGCCAAAAAGCCGAATCGGCATTGACGAAAATTACTTGCCGGATTATATCACGGTGCGCGGTCAAGGTTCCTTGCTTGCCGAATTGAAACGCGAAACATTAAGGGCACGAAGAATTTTTTTGGCAACAAATCCCGATCTGCGCGGAGAATTTTTGGCGCGGCAGTACTGTGAAATTTTTGGCATTAATCCAAATTCCAACTGCCGAATGTATTTTGAAGAGATGACTAAAGACGCCGTTAAAAGTGCGTTAGAAAATGCATGTCCCATTGACAATAAGGCGGCGGACGCCTTCCAAGCCAAACAGATTATTGACAAGCTCGTAAGTCACAAAATAGGCGAATACTTTTCATTTAAAATTTATCGCGGTACGAAGGTCGGCAGGTTTCGCGCAATGCTTTTAAACCTTATAAAAAACTTTGAACCATGCGCGGAAATTATGCTTGACGAAAAATTTACCTACGCCAAATTGCAAATGCTTGCCTTGAAAGATTTAAATTTTTCTACATCAAAAACGCGCCTGCTTGCCGAACAACTTTTTGAAGGAATAAATTTTGAAAAGGAAGGTTACGGCGGCTTGATAACCTGTCCATGCGGCGAAATTAAATTGTCTGCTGAAAATCGTATGCCGGAAAGTGTCAAACCGTACTTGACTGATAACCAATTCAAGCTGTATAAACTGATTCATTCAAGCATTAACAACGCTGAAAAAATTTCTTCACCTGCCGATTGCTCCGATTTATCCATGATGATTAAGCTTGAAAGTCTCGGCATTGATTGGGCTGATTTTTATTCAATCGGCATTGCCAGCCTTATTAAGCGTAAATACATTGAACCGGCGGACGGTATTTTCAAGATGACTGATTTGGGACGCCGCGTATTGGACGCGCTTGCAGGATTTTTTGACGAAGATTTCAGCGTTGACAGCTACAAAAAAATTTCCGCGCAGGTTATCGACATTTCCGCCGGACGCGCAGATAAAAAATCTGTCATTGAAAATTATTGTGACGACTTCAACAAAAATTTTGATAAGGCAATGTCTGAACTCGGTGAAGATGCTACGCCGCAGGAAGAGCCGGAAGTTGAAAGCGGCGAAGTTTGCGAAAAATGCGGTCACCCAATGCTTATAAAGCGCGGTCGGTACGGTGTTTTTCTTGCCTGCGCGAATTATCCCGAATGTAAGAATACAAAGCCGATTGTGCATAAGCTTGAGTATAAGTGTCCAAAATGCGGCGAACACCTTACGAAAAGAGAATTTAAACACGGCAGGTCATTGTATAGCTGTGAACATTATCCCCTTTGCGATTTTCATACGTGGGATGAGCCGCAGAATACGCCGTGTAAAGTTTGTGGCGCTACAATGTTTACGCGCAGGTTTAAAAATCGTACGCCAATGTTTTATTGTGGCAATGAAAATTGTCCGTCGCGAAAGAATCATCCGATTAATAAAATTCTTGACGAGGCTAAAAAGCGTGCAGAGGCTAAGAAGAGGTAACAGGGAACAGGGATTAGGGATTAGGGAACAGGGATCAGCTAAAACCTAACAGCTAACAGCTAACAGCTAATAGCTAATAGCTAACAGCTAATCAGGGAACAGGGATTAGGGAACAGGGATCAGGGATTAGCTAACAGCTAACAGCTAATAGCTAATAGCTAACAGCTAACACCTAAACCCTAAAATCTGTGAATAGTGAGTAGGTAGTTGTGAATAAAAAAGTACATATAATTGGCGCAGGACTTGCAGGCAGTGAAGCGGCATTTCAAGTTGCAAGGCGCGGCGTCGAAGTCATTTTGCATGAAATGCGTCCTGTTAAACAAACTCCCGCGCATAAAACAGAATATTTCGCCGAACTTGTCTGCAGTAACTCTCTTCGTGCGGCGGGACTTTCAAACGCTGTAGGTGTGCTTAAAGAAGAAATGCGGCGGCTTAATTCAGTGATAATGTCTGCCGCTGATGAAAATAAAATTCCTGCAGGCGGCGCACTTGCCGTAGATCGCGAAAAGTTCAGCGTAGCCGTGACGCAAAAAGTTAAATCCCTGTCCAACATAACCTTCGCGCGGGAAGAAATTACGAACTTAGAATCAATTTTAAATTCCGACGACATTTTAATAATTGCAAGCGGTCCTTTGACAGAGGGATTATTAGCGGAGGAGATTAAGCGGCTTACCGGCGGCGATGAATTTTATTTTTACGACGCGGCGGCGCCTATAGTCACACTTGATTCAGTGAACTTCGATAAGGCTTACAAGGCGTCACGGTACGGCAAAGGTGCGGAATTAGGCGACGGCTCGGAAAATGCCTATATAAACTGCCCAATGACGCGTGAAGAATATTTAAATTTCCGCGCAGAATTAATCAACGCCGAAAAAACTAAGCCGCATGAATTTGAGAAAGAAATTTTCTTTGAAGGCTGCCTGCCGGTAGAAGTCTTGGCGTCACGCGGTGAAGATACATTGCGTTTTGGACCAATGAAGCCGGTGGGATTGGAAGACCCGCGCACGGGGAAATTACCCTACGCCGTCGTGCAACTTCGTCAAGATAACGGCGCGGCGACGTTGTATAATTTGGTAGGCTTTCAAACTCATTTGACGTGGGGAGAACAGCGGCGCGTATTTAGAATGATACCCGGACTTGAATCGGCGCAAATTGTACGATACGGCGTTATGCACAGAAACACCTACATAAATTCGCCGAAAGTTTTATTGCCGACATTTCAGCTGAAATCTGCGCGGGAAATATTTTTTGCGGGACAAATTACCGGCGTTGAAGGTTACGTCGAATCGGCGGCGTCAGGTTTAGTTGCGGGCATTAATGCGGCAAGATTGGCTAAAGGTTTAGACGCGATAATTTTTCCGCCTGCAACGTGTCACGGCGCATTGGCAAATTACATTACGATGGAGACTAAAAATTTTCAGCCGATGAATGTCACTTTCGGACTTTTGCCGCCGCTTGAAGAGCGCGTAAGAAAATCTAATCGCAAGGAAAAATTAGCAGAGCGTGCATTGTCAGTGTTAGAAGATTTTATTTCAAGGAGTGCTTTAAAATGATGCAGACTTTTACTGCAACTTATGACGGTGAAAAAATTGTACCTGCCGAAAAAGTAAATTTGTCGTCAGGGCAAAAATTCATTATTACGATTTTGGACGAATATATTAAAGAATTGCGTTAAGACCGCAATGTTGGGGAGAATATTAAATAGCCGACGCTTTACAACCGGCGGCAATTTGTAGCGGTTACGATTTATTTTTGACAAATGACAAACAGCTTAAGCAGTTTGATAAAATTTCTTGTATGACAGTAGCAGAATGGAGCTGATAAAATGTTTCAAGCAACAACAATAGTAGCAGTTAAGAGAAACGGTAAAACGGCGATAGCAGGTGACGGGCAAGTTACCTTCGGACAAAGCACGATAATGAAATCGACGGCTAAAAAGGTACGCCGCCTTTATCACGACAAAGTTATAGCCGGTTTTGCAGGCTCGGTAGCTGATGCGTTTACGCTTTTTGAAAAGTTTGAAGGAAAATTGGAAGAGTGTCACGGGCATTTACAGCGTGCGGCGGTAGCGTTGGCTAAAGATTGGCGTACCGATAAAATTTTACGTCGGCTTGAAGCTTTACTGCTTGTGGCAGATAAAGACACAATATTAATGTTATCAGGCAACGGCGAAGTTATAGAGCCGGACGGTGACGTTGCGGCGATAGGTTCAGGCGGCTTTTATGCATTGGCGGCAGGTCGCGCACTCATTGCACATACCGAAATGTCGGCGGCTGAAATTGCAAAAGAATCTTTATCAATCGCGGCTGATATTTGCATATTCACTAACCAAAACATTATCCTTGAAGAGCTTGAATAGGGAACAGGGATTAGGGAACATGTATCAGATTTTTTTTACAGATATGTAAATGTTGCCCTATGTAAATCTGCTGTCTAAATGTGAAGTCTGCGCACTTTGTAAAAAATATTTTCAGATAATTAACGCAGGTAGCGCTGTCAATCTTGAATAATTCCCGTAACACTTGTATAATTTTGAGTGATATGGGAATTTTTAATTTATATTGAAAATTTAAGGAGAGAAGGGAAAATTCGTGGACGCTTTAATTTTATCGCGCTTGCAGTTCGCCATAACGACGGTGTACCATTTTCTGTTCGTGCCGGTGACACTGGGGCTTTCAATTTTTGTCGCGTTGCTTGAGACGTGGTATGTGAACAGCGGGAGTTACGAGGAAAGGATTAAGCTGAAAAAACTGGTAAAATTTTTCGGCACGATTTTCCTAATAAACTTCGCAATGGGCGTTGTTACCGGCATAGTGCAAGAATTTCATTTTGGTATGAACTGGTCGGAATACTCAAGATTTATGGGCGACATTTTCGGTGCGCCGCTTGCATTGGAAGCTTTAACGGCGTTTTTTCTTGAGTCAACCTTTATCGGCATTTGGATTTTCGGCTGGGATAGACTTAGTGAAAAATGTCACTGCCTCTGCATTTGGCTTGTAGCTTTCGGCAGTAACCTTTCCGCGTTTTGGATTCTTGTAGCCAATTCTTTTATGCAGCACCCCGTAGCTTACGAGATACAAGACGGTCGCGCAGTTATGACGAGTTTATTTGACTTGGTAACAAACCGCTACGTTTTGGGCGAATACACGCACGCATTTTTTGCAGGTATGACGACGGCGGGATTTTTAGTAATCGTAGTCTGCGCGTGGAAAATTGCAACAGATGAAGTGTCGCGCGAAATGTTTATACGCACTCTGCGCCGCGCCGCATTGTATACGTTGCTCGGAACTATGGGCGTTATGGGTTCAGGTCATATGCACGCGCAGTACTTGGCAAAGGGTAACCCCATGAAGTTAGCGGCATTCGAGGCGTTATGGGAAACAGAAGACCCCGCGCCTTTCGCCGTCATTGCCGACATAAATCAAGCGGAAGGTAGAAACGATTATGAAGTTACCGTACCTTATCTTTTCACGTTTATGGTACACAATTCTTTCAGCGGCGAAGTCAAAGGCATCAATGATCTGCAACGTGAAGCCGTTGAAAAATACGGTCCCGGCAATTATATCCCCGATGTACGCGGAATGTTTTGGAGTTTTCGCATTATGGTCGGTACCGGTATGCTTATGCTGGGGATAACATTTTTAATCGGCATACTTGCCTTTTTCTGTGAAAAGAAACTTATGGAAATAAACTGTCTGCGTTGCGTTATGAAATGCCTGCCGGTACTTTTGCCGTTGCCGTTTATCGCAAATTCCGTCGGCTGGTACATTATGGAGGCGGGGCGTCAACCTTGGATTGTCGTCGGTCTTCAAAAAACTGCCAACGCCGTAAGTCCCAATTTGTCAAGCGGCGAAGTTTGGCTTACATTAATCGGCTTTACGGCAATTTACCTTCTCTTAGCGGTTGTAGCGGTGTTTACGGCGGTCAGCTTTATCAATCGTACGAAAATCACTGAGGAGGTTGAGTAAAATGGCGGTAATTGAATAGCTATTCACAATGCAAAATATTTCGCCGAAATTTACAGACGGCTTGAAAATGTAACTGCAGGGAAAAATATCGTGACTTTTACACCGGAAGAATGGTAGAAATTTTCCAATGCTCATAACGTTTGAAGAAAATGGCTTTGCCGATTATATTTATTGGCAAAAAGGTGGTGATTAAAATGTCTGAACCTGTAAACGGCGATTACGAAAGACGAATCAGCGTAATTGAAACAAAAGTCGATATGTTCATTGACGAAATGCGCGCACAAAATAAAATGCGTGCCGAAGAAATTCGCGCATTGGACGCCAAAATTTTAAAACTTCAAGAATCTACCGACGCGAAGATTTTAAAACTTCAAGAATCTACCGACGCGAAGTTCGATAAAATTGACGCTAAATTTGGAAAGCTTGAAGAAAAAATTGACAACATGGGTACGCACGTAAGAAATTTAGCCGTTACTGCAATGCTTGGTATTGGAGCAATGGCGGCGGCAATTATCGGCATTGCCTATTCAGTAATGACTAAAATGTAATTTTAAAAATATTTTTAAAGGAGGTGACTTTTTATGGATTTAAATCTTGTGTGGTTTGTGCTGATAATCGTGCTGTTCACGGGATTTTTTATCCTTGAAGGTTTCGATTACGGCGTAGGAATGCTGATACTGGGACGCCATGAAAGTGAGCGTACGCAATTTATTCGTACGATAGGACCGGTATGGCACGGAAATTCTGTTTGGATGATAACGGCAGGCGGCGCGGCATTTGCGGCATTTCCCCATTTCTACGCTACATTATTCAGCGCGGCATATATGGCGCTGTTTTTAATGTTAATTGCTCTGATTCTGCGCGGCGTGGCATTTGAACTGCGCGGCAAATTCGGCGGATCTGATTGGAAATTATTATGGGACGGTGCAATAGTTTTCGGCAGTTTGTTACCGGCATTTTTATGGGGAGTCGCGATTTCAAACTTACTGCGCGGCTTGCCTATTGATGCACAGATGCATTACGCCGGAAATTTTTTCAACCTCTTAAGCCCGTACACAATTTTAGGCGGCTTAACCTTCGTGCTTTTATTCGCATTTCACGGATTGACATTTTTAACTATAAAGCTTGCCGATGAAAGATTGTTGCTTGACTTAAAACGTAAGGGAAAATGTCTCGGCTTTATCGCGTGGCTGGTATACGTACTCTTTATAGTGGCGTCAATGTATGAAACGGACGTACTTTCAAAGTCTGTCGGCGTGATAATATTTGCGGCGGCGGCAGGCGTATTCTCGGCAGGTTGGGATTTTGTACGCGAAGGCAGGCAAAAATCTTCATTCGTCGCAACCACCGTATCAATAGCAATGACTACGGTAGCTTTCTTCGTGGCACTCTTCCCGCGCCTTATGGTTTCAAGTTTAGCGCCGGAATGGAGCGTGACAATTTACAATGCCGCCTCAACTCCCGATACACTTTTCATAATGACGATAGCCGCCGTGATTCTCGTTCCAATTGTTTTATGTTATCAGTATTGGACGTACAAAACTTTCAGCGATAGAATAAAGCCTGCAGATTAAACTATTTTTGGAGCGTGATAAAAATGAATCAGCGGGGCTTTGCTACGCTGGAAGTTATTTTAATGATTGTAGTCATTGGCATTTTGGCGACGGTTGCCGTGCCGCGTTTCACTGACGTTACCACAAAAGCCAATACCGCCAAAATTCAATCTGACTTGACGACAATCGATAGTGCCATTCAAATTTACTACATGGAAAAAGGAGATTATCCTGAGAGAATAGATACTGATTTAAAAGATTATTTAATGGATATTCCGACACCGCCGACCGGTAAGGCTTATGCTAAAGATTCCAACACCGCGACGACATCAACAGAATTAAAAATAACAGAAAAAGCTTACTCCATTAATGAAGACCACCGAGCAATTCTTCATAGTCACGTTGCAGGTGATTTTGAAATGCCGAAGTCATCATCATAAGGTTGAAAAAGAAACTCTATCTACATTCTTAATTCTACATTCTTAATTCTTAATTCAACAAATTTTCCGTAGCTTAAAACAGGTTACGGGATTTTTTGTCGGCAAAATATTTGTCGATTGACTTTGCACTTTTAAAAATTTATACTTCACTGATTCGGAAAAAGAAATGGGAGCGATTAAATTTTGGATATTCGTATAGCAGGAATTGTACCGGAATCTATTGTTGACGGCGAGGGCATAAGGTACGCCATTTTTATGCAGGGTTGTAAACTGCACTGTGAAGGCTGTCACAATCCCGCGACACACGCGCTTGACGGCGGAAAAATTATTGATACGGCTGAAATTATTGACGCGATAAAAAAAAATCCCCTGCTTGCCGGGATCACTCTTACAGGCGGTGAACCTCTTCTGCAAATTCCTGCGGCTACGGAGCTTGCAAAGGCTACAAAAAATTTAGGACTGAATGTTTGGTGTTACACCGGCTTTAAGTTTGAAGAAATTCCTGTCGACGCGCAGGAACTTTTAAATTTTGTTGACGTACTGGTTGACGGTCCTTTTATATTGGATCAGCGCGATTTAGAGTTGGATTTTCGCGGCTCAAGGAATCAGCGAATTATAAATTTAAATGATTGGAGAAAGGCTAATGTCTGAAAAATTTTTTGGTACTATGCAAACACTTAAGCAAAAAATGCGTGACGATATAAATCTTGCGAAAAATCCCTACGATATTTTGTTGGATATGGCACAGGAGATAGGCAAAATTACCGGCGAAGATAATTTTTACACAGAGATTCGCGAAAATATGATTTCGATTTACAGTCACGTCTTTAACGAAGAAAAAATTTTGGAGATTGAATTGAAAGAAGTTACCACGCGCAGAAAGAAAATTGCCGCCGCGCTTGATAATGATGCCTTCAGCAAAGATGATAAAGATAGAATGAAATTTGCCTTGATGCGTCACGACAATGAGATTGAACGCCTTAAAGCGCTTTTAGGGATTAGGGATTAGGGAGCAGGGATTAGCCATTAGCCATTAGCTATTAGCGATTAGCAATTAGCCATTAGCGATTCACAGCTAACAGCTAAAAGCTAACAGCTAAAAGCTAAAAGCTAACACCTATTCTCCCCCTAAATTTGCAAAGAAATGAAATAAATGTTATACTGCGCGGCGAGTTCGACAAAAAAATTATTTGGAGAGTGATAAATTTAATGGCAAAATCAAGCAAAGTATTTGTCTTTTTTAACTGCGATGAAAATAAAAATGAAGCGTCGATGAATATTTTCTACAATCACGCAGTTTATAAAGATACCAAAACTTCCAGAAAGTCTTTGTGGAAGAAAATTAGAGAAGAAAATTTGGCAGAGCGTGTAAAAATCGGTGAGGACGACTTCAAAGTAGTTGAATCCATTATACTTGAAGGGGATCCGCCGGAAGCAAGCGATCTTATCAAATTCGGCGCAATTAAATCTTTGGACTGCTATTAAGGCGTGATTGTCATGGATGAGACAAAAAAAATTGCGCTATTCATTGACGCTGAAAATATTTCTGCGCGTTTCGGCAATCTTATTATGGATAAACTTGAAAAGCGCGGAGAAGTTTTTATCAGGCGCATTTACGGCAACTGGGAAAAGCCGGCACTGCGTAAATGGAATGATTGTATCTTGCATTACGGTCTGCGTACCGTTCACCAAATAGATTTTTCAAGCGGCAAAAACGCTACCGATATGTCGCTGATTGTCGATGTTATGGACGTACTTCATAAAAATCAAGCCGACATTTTTGCAATAGTTTCTAATGACAGCGACTATACGCCGCTTGCCGTACGTCTGCGCGAATACGGCGTTTACCTTATCGGCATCGGCAGAAAAGATTCGTCCGTTTCATTTAAAAGCGCTTGCAGTGAATTTATTTCAATTGATTCACTTAGCGAAGAGGCTGAAGAAGATACCTCCTTTCAAGTACAAGCCGAAATTAAACCTGCCGCGCCGGAAACCGATACGCTACAGGAAATTAAAAAATCGGAATCGGATATGAAAATTGCCGAGCTTGAAAGAAAAATCGCCGAACTTGAAAGAAAAATTGAAGACCCGCATTGGTCAGTAGGTTTTCGTCTTACTGCAGAGGAAAATAAAAATTCCGCAATGACTAAAACTTCCGGCAAGCCTAAGCAAAATATTAAACTTAAACCCGCACCGGTTGAAGTTGAACTTTCTTCTGAAGTCGGTATGTCAATTCAAATTATTTCAGTCACTGAAAATTTATTGCCTGCCGAATCTTCGCCGGTTGCAGAAATTTCTTTGCCGCTTGAAACAGTAACTCCTGCTGAAAATCTTTTGCCTGATGTTTCCGAATTACACGTAGAAGAAATTATCGCACCTGATGAAAATACGCCTGTTTTGGATAAAGATATTTCCGTCGAACCGGTATCCGAAATTTCCGAGCAGATTGAAACAGTTTCACCTGCAGAAAATCTTTTTACGCCTGTTGAAAATATTTCAGCGGCTGAAAGTCAAACGTCAGTATCAAAAGCCGAAAGAGAAAAGTTGCTGAATCAGCGCTTTATGAAATGCGGTCAAAACGGTATGCGCAATCCCAAAAAGAAAATGCAACAAATTCACGACGTACTGCATGAAACGGCTAAACTGCACGGCGATAAAAACGGTTTTGTACCTTTGACTTTCGCAGGACAAGACCTTAAAAAGAAAAATTTAGGTTTTGGCGTTAAGGATTTCGGCTATTCACTGCTGAATGAGTTTATCGGCGATTTTCCCGAATTGTACGAATTGACGCATTCAAAGCCGCGCAGTTTTCGCTATAGGTGTATTTGAGGCGTATAATTTAAAAAATCGGCGCGGATGTACCTTGAGCTGCGTACGATAACGCCAAAATTTTGCGCCAAAAGAAAGTAGTTACACTAAAAATTACACTAAAGTTACACTAAAAATTTTTTATCAAAAGCCTATAGTAGTGGTTGAGGTTTAGGTTATGACAAAAATAATTTTCTGTACAATTTTAATTTTGCTTACGGCTTTTCAATGTACCGCCTTTGCCGCTGATGTACCAAAAATTTCAGTGACAGGTGAAGGCATTGTCGAAGCGCCGCCGGACTGCGCGACAATTTCTGTAGGCGTTGTAAGTCGTAATATTGACGCTACAAAAGTTCAATCTGAAAATTCTCGCCTTGCCGCGAACATTATAAATTCAATCGCCGCACTGGGCATTGATAAAAAAAATATTCGTACCGGCAACTACAATTTCCGACAAACTTACCGCAGTGAAGACAATAACCGCAGAATTTTTGACGGCTACGAAGTCAGCAATTCTGTAACCATTCTTGTAACCGATTTAAGCAAGGTCGGCAAGGTTATCGATACGGCTCTTGCCAATGGCGCAAATCAAGTCGATTCGCTGAATTTCGGCATACGTGACAGAGAAAAATTTCAAAATGACGCCTTACGTTTAGCAGTTCGTGACGCATTGAAAAAGGCTGAAATTGTTGCCGCCGAACTGGGAAAAAGTATCGCAGGTGTTAATAATATTTCGATAAATCATTCGTCAATCAGTGCGCCGGTTGTAGAACGTATGTCTATGGCGAATATGGATGCGAAAATTTCAACGCCGATTGAAACGGGTACCTTGAATTGCTCAGCAAGCGTCTTTGTAGAATTTATAATGAATTAAGAATGTAAAATTAAGAATTAGGTGCTAGGGTCTAGGTGCTAGACTAACCCCTAACACCTAACACCTAACACCTAAAACCTAAAATGCAACAAGTTCAAAAACCTTATCTTCCCTCAATCAAGTATATTCGCGGCGTCTCTATGCTCGGCGTAGTTGCCATTCACGTAGGCGCGCAATATTTAACCAATCCAACGCCGAATTTGCATTTGGTAACACTTTTGGAAATCGTCTCACGCTTCAGCGTGCCGATTTTCTTTTTTATTTCTGCATTCGGTCTTTTCTACAAAATAGATTTAAACGCGCCCTTTTCATACGGAATATTTTTAAGACGCAGATTTAAAGCCGTATTAATACCGTATATTTTTTGGTCAGCGCTATACATTTTGCACGACAATTATTTTTACGGTACAGGCATACCTTCACGTGAATACGCGGCAGAAATTTTATTTTTCGGTCTTGCAAAGTATCAGCTATACTTTCTCGTGATATTAATTTGGTTTTATATTTTAATGCCTCTATGGATACGAATGTTGCGAAACATAACGCGAGAAAAATTTTTAATGCTGTTCATCGGTCAAATAATGTTTAACTACTATTCAAGCTACAATGTGGAGTTAAACAGTTTTATTGCCGCGTTGCCGCAAGATTCACTTTTAAAATTATGCTTAATGTGGCGGCTCAATTACTGGGTTTTTCACTACGTCTTTATATTCATACTGGGCGGATTTTTCGGCGTACATTCGCAAAAATTTTTTCAGTGGATAGACGCGCGAAAAGGTTTTATTTTCGTGACATTTTTCACGACGTTAATATTATTCGTCGGCTGGTTTTATCGGCTGATAAACGTGAAAAATTACGACATACTTTCAGCGATAAATACGGCGCATCAACTTTCGCCGTTGGGATTTTTGTACACAATCGCGGCATCGCTATTCTTATTTATGCTCTTTCAGTGCTACCGATTCGCGCGACCGATACAAGCGTTTATAGGATATCTCGGCGCCAATTCATACATGGTTTACTTGATTCACCCTCTTGCCATAACTTACCTTAGCAAGTGGCTGGCAGAATCCGGCAGGCTTATGACAGCGCCTAACACGATAATTTTTTTCGCGCTGACGGTTATCATTTCGCTTATCGCAAGCTCAACGCTGAAAATTTTTTTGAACATTTTAAAATCCGATCCCTAAAAGATAGGTGTTAGGTGCTAGGTGTTAGACTAATCCCTACTCCCTGTTCCCTACTCCCTGCTCCCTAAAACCCTAATCCCTGCTCCCTAAAAATTAGCAGGAAAAATAACTTGTTGGAAGAATTTTTACCCCAAAATTTTTTAAGAGGTACACCAAATTGATAGAAATAAAAAATTTAACTTTGCAACTCGGTCAAAAAGAAATTTTTACCGGCTTTAATCTCACCGTAAAACGCGGCGAGAAAGTCGGCATTATTGGCAGTGAAGGTTCCGGCAAATCTTCATTGCTTGACATAATAGTAGGACGTTTGCCGCCCACTTCCGGCAGTGCAAGAGTTTTCGGCGAAGTGTTACTTGTCACGGGCAGTGCCTATTCCGATTTTTCAGAATTGCATATGGCTGAAATGTCCGCGATTGATAAACTTAAACGTGCTTTGCATGGCTTGAAAGATTCTGAAGTAATTTTGCTTTTGGATGAGCCTACAAAAAATTTAGACGCCGCCGGCGTTGAATGGCTTATAGATTTTTTGAAGACGCGAAAAAATTTAACCGCCGTTATTGTAAGCAATGACAGATATTTTTTGTGGTCTGCCTGCAAGGAAATTATTCCGCTCGGTGAAAAGAAGGTCACGCCGATAAAATTTGAGTGCGACGAAAATTTTGCGGTTACCGATCCTGAAGATTTAACAGCGCCGATTGTTTTGGAAGTGGAGGATTTATTAAAGATTCGTGACGGCGAAACGATTTTTCAAAACGTCAGCTTTACGATAAGACGCGGTCAAAAAATTGCATTGGTAGGACAAAACCAATTCGGACAGTCACGCTTGCTTAAGACGTTAAATTCATTTTGGCGCAATGAACATTCTGCGGAGTCTTTCAAAGGTACGATAAAATTCAGCGACGACGTGAAAATTGCGTATATGCCGCAGGTTTATTCAAGCACTGCTGCGCGGGCGGAAATTGATGCATTGCAGAAAAGTGGCGCGAACTTTTTACTTTTAGATAATCCCACGACTTGCCTTGACTTGCCGCAGACTGAAGAATTTGAACGCGCTTTAAAAGATTTTGGCGGCACGATAATTTTTTCGTCAAAAGACCGCGTACTTGTAGAGACTATTGCTAACAGGATTATTGACGTTACGCCGAATGGTACGGTTGACAGAATTTGTAGGTACGAAGAATTTTTGGAAAATGAAACTGTTCAGCAGCAGATACACGAAAAATATGTTAGCGATTAGCGATTAGCAATTAGCAAATAGCGCTTAACAGCTAAATAGCTAATGGCTAAAAGCTAACAGCTAATGGCTAAAAGCTAACAGCTAACAACTAACAGCTAAAAGGAGGCATTTAAATGGCATTAAGAGGTTTAAGAGGCGCAATAACCGTTGAAGAAAATACGCAGAAGGCAATTTGGAACGCGGCGCAACTTCTCATAACAAAACTTATGTCGGCTAATCAAATTCAACCGGACACAGTAGGCGCGATAATTTTTTCATGCACAAAAGATTTAACCGCCGCATTTCCCGCCGCCGGAGTACGTCAACTGCCGTCTTTGCAATATCTGCCGCTTTTCGATACGCAGGAAATGGACGTTGAAGGCAGTATGCCGATGTGCATACGTGTTTTGGTTTTGGCTGACATTGATAAATCGCTAAACGAAATCTGTCACGTCTACTTAGGCAACGCTAAACAACTTCGTCCAGATTTAAACGTATAAGATAAAAATTTTTCTTGAAACATGTTCTTTCAACAACTATAATGTTAATGTTCTAAAAGAATTAACAAATTTTGGAAAAGAGGAAAAAATTTTATGGAACATTATTTCCAGCCGGAAATTGAGTGTGCGCCTGTTGAAAAGTTGCGCGAAATTCAAAATAAATTACTTCCCGCGCAGGTTCAGCACGTATGGGATAACGTCCCCTACTACCGTAAAAAAATGCAGGAAAAAGGCGTGGAGCCTGGCGATATTAAATCAATCGACGATTTGTACAAATTGCCTTTTTTGACGAAAGCAGATTTAAAAGAGGCGTACCCCTACGGCTTACTTGCTCTGCCGCTTGAAGATTGCGTACGTATTCAATCCACGTCGGGTACAACGGGAAAGCGCGTTGTGGCATTTTACACGCAACAAGACATTGATATTTGGGAAGAATGTTGCGCACGCGCGATAATGATGACAGGCGGCACGAAAAAAGACGTTTGTCAAGTGTCCTACGGCTACGGATTATTTACCGGCGGTCCCGGTCTCAACGGCGGTTCACATAAAGTAGGTTGCTTGACGATTCCCACAAGCTCCGGCAACACCGAACGCCAAATTATGTTCATTATGGATTTGCAGGCAACGATTATTTGTTGTACGCCCAGCTACGCCGCGTACTTGGGCGAATCCATGAAGGAAATGGGCTATACGTCGGATAAAATTCCGCTTAAAATCGGTATTTTCGGTGCGGAGGCATGGTCTGAAGAAATGCGCCGCGATATCGAAAAGACTTTGGGCATTAAAGCTTATGACATTTACGGCTTAACAGAAATTTCCGGACCCGGCGTCTCCTGCGAATGCTCCGAACAAAACGGTATGCATATTCAAGAGGATCACTTCTACCCTGAAATTATCAATCCTGAAACGGGCGAAGTTCTGCCGGAAGGTCAAATTGGCGAATTGGTTTTTACCTGCCTTGACAAAAAAGCCTTCCCGTTGCTTAGATATCGTACCCGCGATATTTGCAGTTTGCACCGTGAAAAATGTTCCTGCGGACGTACGCTGATAAAGATGACGCGCCTTAAAGGTCGCACTGATGATATGCTGATTATTCGCGGCGTCAATGTATTTCCCAGTCAAATTGAAACGGTACTTCTTAAAAACGGTTACGCGGCAAATTATCAGATTATCGTTGACCGCGTGAACCATACAGATACTTTTGATATTAATGTTGAAATGACGCCTGACATGTTCACTGATAACGTCGGCGAAATTCAAGCAAGAAAGAAAATTTTGGAAAACGGCTTGCACTCAATGCTCGGCATTAAGGCAAAAATTTCACTTGTCGCGCCTAAATCCATTACGCGCAGTGAAGGTAAAGCCGTTCGCGTTATCGATAAGCGTAAAATTTAATTTGGAGGTGACACCATGAGCGTCAATCAAGTTTCCGTGTTTCTTGAAAATAAACCAGGTACGCTGAATAAAATGACGGAAGTTTTGGCGAAAAATAACGTCAATATTCGTGCATTGTCGCTTGCCGATACAAAAGATTTCGGCATTGTGCGAATGATTGTAAATGACGTTTACGAGGCTACTAATGTTTTGAAAGATGCAAACTTCGTTGCAACGTTTACGCCGGTTTTGGTTTACGGCATTTCAGACGAGGCGGGCAGTCTTAATAATCTTTTGCAGAAATTTGCAGAGGCGGACGTTAATATTGAGTATATGTACGCATTTGCGGGACAAAAAAACGCCTTTATGATTTTCCGCGTGAACGATACTAAGAAGGCAGAAAATCTTTTGGCGAGTAAAGGTTTAAAATCTTTGTCGCAAGAAGAGGTGGCGGGAGTTTAGTAAGTAGTAGTTAGTGAGTAGTCAGTAGTGAGTAGTAAATAGTTGAAAAATACTACTTACTACTTACTATTTACTACTTACTAAAGTTCGTTAGTGGTCAGTGGAAAATTTTTTCACTGATATTTTTTTGCAAAAGTTTAGCCGCATTGCCGCCGAAAATTTTATTTTTATCAGCGTCACCAATCGGCAGGCTGTTAATAAAATCAATCGGCGTACCCTGAGCCATCCAAGGGCTGTCTGTGCCGAATAAAATTTTTTCAGCGCCGAAAATTTTATAAAGACGCATAAAACCTGCCGCGTCAAGCATTTTCAATTCCGATTCGGTGTAGTGATTATCTTTAGCCGGAATAAGCCCTGTTGAAAAGGCGGTGTCGATAAAAATATTTACGTCGGCAAGTTCTTCTGCAACTTCGTCCCAATTTTTCCAGCCGCCCATATGCGCCAAGATAAATTTAAAATCGCCAATCTCTTTTACAACGTGACGCGACATTTTCGGCGTGCAATTAATTTTGCCCGGAAAACCGATATCAAGTCCTGCATGAGTGATAACGATTAAATCAAGCTCGGCGGCGCGGTAAAGTATTCGCAGAAATTTTTTATCGTCAAGATTCGTACCTTGATAGACGGGGTGAATTTTAATGCCCTTAAATCCCAAATTTTTCACGCGGCTCAATTCTGCGCTGAACTCTTCAAAATCGGGGTGAATACTTGCAAAAGAAATAATCCCTGCGTCAAAATATTTTTCGTTAATCTGCGCGGCGTTGTCGTTAATTTTTATAACCTGCTCCGGCTTAGTGGCGACGGGCAAAATTACGGAAATGTCGACGTGAAATTTTTTCATAGAGTTTAAAAGCCCATTCAAAGTTCCATCAGTGAAAGGCGTCGTGTGACTTATGCCGCTTAACTTTTCAAGAGTTGAGGCGGCTATTTTATTTGGAAAAATATGTGTGTGTATGTCGATAATCATTTTTTACGCTCCGATTCAAATTTTTAACGCCGATATTATAACAAAAATTTTAATGAAGTTTTAATTTTTTCGTATAAAGTATAAAAAATGTTATCGGAGGAATTTTAGCGAAAATTAATGTTTGATAAAACTTAACCGATATTTCTTGCAACGAAATACTTTGAGTGTTAAACTTTTTTAGCTTAGATATTGGATGCCTCAATTCTCAATTCTTAATTCTAAATTCTTAATTCTTAATTAAATTAAAGCGGGTGATGTTATGGCTGATGAAAAAAAAGTGACTACGACGCTTTTAGACGGCGAAAATACTATTGACAGACAAAAAACTAATCCATCCAATCAAAATAATTTGATAACCGAAACTTATAACGAATATCTTGAAAAGTACTATCCCGTCGACATAATAAAAAAATTTATGGCGTCTCTCGACAAAACGACATTAAAGGGTTCAGCGGCACTTGATGAGGCGGTTGCAAATGCCGCGCCGAATTTTTCAAGTATGCAAGACGTTATAGACAGAATGGTTATCGATATTAAAGAGTCAAGCTCTGCCGATACATTTTTGAAAACAAAGTGCGGAATTATTTTGGACAATGACGATACCGGCGCAATTACCGGCTCGGATGCAGGTGGCGATACTGTAAAAAATGCGGAAGATATCGTACCGGAAAGAGGTTCTTCCACGTATCCTCCAAGCACGACGTTTACAATTAACGGCTTGAAAGTCACAGTACCTGAACAAAGTGCATTGACTACAGAAGAGCAGACGGTGGTTAAGGGATTGTACAGCTGGTGGATGAAAGAATCGTTGGACTTGTTGGAAGAATCATACGGCTTGACTTTTGACAGCGACGCGACGGTTAGAGAAATTAAAGTAACATTTACGACAACAACGTCAAGTTCTCTAGCCGCAGTCACTACAGGTACAAGTGAAAGTAGCGGAAAAGCGATGTCATTGGAATTGCAGATAAATATGAATTACTTCAAAGACATTTCCGAAGATGACGAAAACGGCGGCGGCAGTAATCTCTACCTTGACCGCACATTGGCGCACGAGATGACCCACGCACTTCTTGGCGCAAAAATACTTTACCATAACAATTTGCCGGGCTTTTTCAAAGAAGGCATTTCCGAACTTACGCACGGAATAGACGATTTCAGAAAAAGCGACATTACGTCATTGGCGTCAAGTTCCGGCAATATAGCCACATATCTTGACACTTCAAATACAAAGGCGACAAATACGAAAAATTACGCGGCAGGGTATATGCTGATGAGATATCTAGCCGAACAGACCGCGCAGGCTTACGCAAAAGGTGATATAACTATGATTGAAGACTTTAATATTTCCGGTAATGCCGATTTTACAATAAGTACAAGCGGCACCTATGTAGTTGACAGCAGCTACACGGGTACAATTACCGTTGCAACGGCAGGCGCGGTAATTCTCGGTTCAAGCGCAGGTAGTCTAAAAAACGTTTCCATTGTCTTTGAAGATAAGCTTTCCAGCGCCAATTTGACGTTAAAGGGATTGAACATTGAAAATACTGCAGGAAGTGTGATAGACTTCAGCGGCGTAAACGGTACATTGATATTGGAAGATGACAGCACGCTTACAACGAACGATGCAAATGAGGCGGCGATAAATGTAGGAAACGGCTTGACGATAAGCGGTTCGGGTTCATTGACGGCAACGGCAACAGGAAACGGCGCGGCGATAGGTACTAATTACGGAGAAACAAGTACGGCAACATTGGCAATTGCAAGCGGCAATGTAACGGCAAATGCCGGCAACGGCGCGGCATTGGGTTCAGGAGCGGAAGGTACAATAGGAGCTGTAAATATCAGCGGCGGCACAGTCACGGCAAATGTAGAGACAGGCAACGGCGCAGGTATCGGTTCAGGCTACAGCGGCGATATCAGCTCCATTACAATAAACGGCACGGCTAATGTTAAGTCAACAGCGTATCAAGGGGCGGCGATAGGCTCAGGCGTTTCGGCAAGCGCAGGAGGTACCGGAAACATTACAATAAACGGTAAAGCAAATGTCACGGCGCACGGTACGCCCGCTTCATAGTCGATCATGA
>CAJOKY010000006.1 GCA_905235425.1 uncultured Selenomonadaceae bacterium | reverse complement strand
ATAACGGGCTTGTCAGAAAATATCTTAGTGTTGATGATTACACGAATGATGAACTTTTGAATTTTTGCAGGCAGTTTGAAGATACCGATTTAACCGCCGTAATTTCAAAGCCCGGCGCAAAGATTGATGAAGAACTTTTTTCAGAAGATGAGATCGATGACTTTTTAGACGACGTTTGGAATAATCCTCAAGTAACGCTTGTACGCAAGGAACGCGAACCTTTCAAAGGTCCCAAGCGCAGAAGAGTTACCGGCGTTATGAAACAGTGTTTGACTGCGCTTTTAAATTACATTTACACTAAAAGAAATCTTGACAACTCTTCAAGCTCCGGCAATCCTTCAGCACCTGTTGAAAGAGCGCAGGAAATTTTATCTGAACTCAAAAAGCAAATTGCACGGACAGATAAAAAAGCAAGTCTCGGACAAATAATTTTTAAGCAGTTCACTGAAAATCTTGAGAAAAAAATTAACGGCGAAGCCTGCGTTTTTTCATACAGTGAATGTATTTTAACGTCAAACTACATTGAACTTGAAAACGACGTGCCGACAATTGAATCTTTCGGCGTGGAAGAATTTTCACTCAAAGACCGCGTAAAAAATTTTGAAAATGAAATGCGTGCCAAAAGTTTTTCCGACGCGTTGAAAAGTGCTTACGAAACTGCGCTTAGAAATTATGACTGCGGCATTTTACAGCACCTGGTTAAATTTTACCTGCCGCAACTCGGCGTATCTGAAGAGGAAATTAAACGTAAATTAAGCGCTCTTGATAAGCAGGTTGACAAGCAGATTGAACGCTTGTACACGGAATTTTTAAGCGATTTGGAATTGGCGCGTAACTATTCGCGTATAACAGATCAAGAGAAAATTGAATTTTACATTAACGCCGCTGTAGAAGCGCGCAGACATTTTATTCAGACGAAAAACGCGGGACTTTTCAACCGTTTCATAAAGGCGTGTAATCAGTCAATCGATAAAACTTCCATTCCGCAGAAAAACGCGCTTACAGCACGGCTTAATAAAATGGAAGAGAATTTGGAACAAAATTTAGGTGAAGGTGAAACGCTTGATTCTCGCTACCCTATCCTTGCCAACATTCGCCGCCAAATTGAATTGATGAATTTAACCGTTGCGGAAGATTATATGAATCGCTTGGAGACAGAGGGCGGCAACCTTTTAACTGAATTGGACGTGACAGGTTACGATCTTTCTACTCTTGAAACATTTTTGCACGAATATGAAACGCTTTACCGTTCAATTTTAAATGCCAACGGTTCAGTTGAAGGCGCTTTCAAACAGCGTTTTCATGGCAGCAGGGTTAATCGTGAAACGCAAAACGCGATTGACTATCTGCGCGGCTGGCAGGGTATTCATTCAGGACAAAACGCGGCTATTGAAGCGTCAATTATTGACATTTTAGGTCACTTCGGTTATGCCGGTGCAAAAATTTCAGCTAGAAATATCGACACGCTTAACCAAAAATCTTACACGATAACTTTTGACGAGCCGATTAAAGCGCGTGAAAGTTATCCTCACCCCTTCGCAGTCTTCGGCACGGAAATTTACAACAAGGGGCTTGAGGTAGTCTATCTCGGCGCTAATCGCCGCTATGACAATATCGCGCAGGTTTTAGGCGAATCTACGGTAGATCGCGGTACAATTTGCCTTGCCGATATTTCAATGACTTTGCCGGAACGCCGTAACCTTGCAAAGATTATGAAGTTGACGACGAATTTAAAAAATATCCTGCTGATTGATAAAGTCATGGCGCTGTACCTTGCCGGTTTTGATGACGCCAATCGCGGCAAGCGTATGTTGCAAACAGTTTTACCTTTCTCGCGCGTGCAACCCTACACTACCGGCGGCGTGGTGGCGCCTGAAATGTTTATCGGTCGCTCGGAAGAATTAGACCAAATTCGCGATATGTCGGGTCCCGTTTTTGTATACGGCGGCAGGCAGCTCGGAAAGTCCGCTTTACTGCGGCAGGTACGCAACATTGAACATAATCCGCGCCAACTTTCATACGCATTTTTTATCGATTTAAAAAATTTAAACTGCGATCAGACGCTTATCAGAATTGTAGAGGAACTTTCAAACGCCAAACTCATCGGTGACGCGCAGAATTGGGAAGAATTTTCTTTCAAAATGCGCAAACTTTTAAACGGGCAATTCGGCGGCATTGATAAGCCTAAAAAGCTTATGCTGCTTATGGACGAGAGCGACACTTTCTTAAGCGATAAAGATTCTGAACGCGCCATAAATGTACTGCGTTCACTTCTCGTGACTTTTAACGGTCAATTTAAATTTGTGCTGGCAGGTCTGCACAAAGTCATACGCTTTGAACAAAATTCAAGTTTCGGCAACCTTAATCACATTTCGGTTTTGCCTTTTAAGCCTTCTGACGCAATGGAACTTTTGGTAAAGCCCATGAGCTGGCTCGGTTTCAGAATTTCGGACGAAAGTTTAATCAGCGCGATTTTCAGCCGTACGAATTATTATCCCGGTTCAATTCAGTACTACTGCAAAATGCTTGTTGACGCGGTAGGTGCTAATTACACGAAACAGAATTTTGACGTTGTCAAAAATCCGCCGTATACTCTCGACGATGAATATTTGAAAAACGTTTTGGGCAACCGCGAATTTCAAGAGGAGATTCGTCAAAAATTCCAAATTACGCTTTGCCTTGATGATGACAATTATTATGAAATTTTGGCGCTTGCCGTTACGATGGCGTACTACGAAAACGGAAGACCTATAGGCGTAAGTATCAACGACATTAAAGATTATTGCCTTATGTGCGGCGTTGAAAAAATCGGCAAGCTTACAGACATTGAGCTTTTGTCACTGCTTGACGAAATGGTTACGCTTAATATTTTGCGCAGGACGAATGAAGGCAAGTACGAATTTAATCGCTATGCTTTTTGGCATATGATGGGAACGGTTGAAGAGGCTAACAGAAAGCTTGACTCTTACGGGACGCTCGGCAAATAACAGGGAGCAGGGAGTAGATTGTAGAGAGTAGAGAGTAGGTTTTCTGTTTCCTACCCTCTACCCTCTACCTCCTACCTCCTACTCACTACTCACTAACTCACTACTCACTACTTACTAACTCGGAGGTCTTATTTTTTATGTCTAAAATTACAACGCGAATTTCGCTTTTAAATACAAATACTCTGAATGACAGCAACATAGATTTTAACAGATTACAGCCGCTTGATTCAGAAGACCTTTCGTCATGGTGGCGAATGGTACCAGGCGCACGACGCTTTACAAATAACGCCGCTGATGCCGTAGATAAACACTGTGCCGCCGCCGCGCATCTTCCACAAGTTGACTTGGAAGGCTTTGTACAAATGCTTGAGGATAAAATTTCACGGCGTCACGTTTCGCAGATGATTTCAGTTTTTGAATACGACGCAAAAGGCGATATGGAAGATTTTGTCACGGCGCTTACTGAAAAGTTTGCGTCAAATTTTCTGCGCGACTTCACGGAAGATTCACCGATGACAGATTTGGCTAAGCAAAATGCGTTGGGCGGCTACGCGGTAATTGTAAAACTCATACGCAAGATGAATTGGTTGACTTCGGCAGTGGTTGACTTCAACAAAGGCGCGGCAAATTCGACAGGCGCAATTATTTTTGTAACAAGTGAAGATAATCCCCCGCCCAGTTTAGCACGTTTATCTGACTACCTTACGCCTTACGACGTGCAATTTTTCGCGATTAACCTACTTGAAAATTCAAGACTAACGACGCAGGAAAAACTTTACACTTCAACATTGGCGGCAAAATTGGCAGGGCAATCAGCTATTCTTGCAAAAAATTTGGCGAAGGTCGAACTGTTTAACGAAGGTATAGATTTTGTGAAAAGCATTATACCGAAATTTGATGAAAGAATTTTTAACCGCGCAGTTTGGGAATGTCAAGCACAATTCATATTGCCGACGCTTGAACAATTACGTTGCAAGCTGATTGAAAAAAATTTTGCACGTTTACGTCACATATTGCCGCGTACCGATGAATTTGGAAAAACTTTAAGAGATCCTTGGGATATGGAATTACGGCATCTGCATTTTTACGGCGGTCAAGCAATGATTTTTTATCCTCACGATTGGGAACTTTTGGAGCTTGCCTACCACGCGCGTAATGAACTTTCACATTTGACAATAATCGACTTGCAACGCTTGGAAAAACTTTTTGCCTTTGCAGATTGACGGCTTTACGAAAATTTTTCACGGTACAATATCTTTAAACTTTTAGCGGAATGTGGTATATTAGGAAAAATTTTTAAGAAGGAAAGGCAAAAATCTTAAATGATTACTCACATAACCCAGTCCCCTTACGGGACGGTAAAATTGGCAGAAAAAGTTGCAAAGCGCGTACGTGAAGGTACGGTAATTTGTTTGGAAGGAGATTTGGGCGCGGGCAAAACTTTATTTGTTCAAAGTATGGCGCGCACTCTCGGAGTGCAAGGCGAAGTCACCAGCCCGACTTTTAATCTTATGAACATTTACGAGGGATTTTGTCCAATTGTTCATTTCGATTTGTACCGCATTAAAAATGAGGACGAGCTTGAGGATATCGGCTTTTACGAATACACGGATTTTCCAGAAGGGATTGTGTTTATTGAGTGGGCTGAAAAATTCCCCGACGCGTTGCCGGAAAATTACGTGAAAATTGAAATTGAACGCTTGAAAGATTCTAAGAATATGCGGCGCATAAATTTTTCCTGCGTCGGTGAAGAACACGAAGATTTTATAAATGAGTTGGGCGACTTCGTAAGCCGCGACGACTGAAGGAATTAAGAATTAAGAATTAAAAATTGAGAGTTAAAAATTAGGGGCAGAAATTTTGAGCCGTCGATTTTTCATAAAACTTTTGTTAAGCTTGGGTTTAGGCGCTTACTTTCCAAAATTGGTTGAGGCGGCACGATTAGAAAAGTTGCATCAGCCGCAGGACGGGTACAAGCCTTTGACTCAAGTTAAATTTTTACGTCAAGTCATAACTAAAGATTCTCGCACTTCCCGCGTCATAATGTGGCAGTGCGATAAAGAATTGCCAGACGTTAAAATTGAATATGAATTAATCGGCGGCGACGGCGCTCATTTCTGCGCGGCTGATTTTGAAATTGTCGAACAGGACGACGCGACGGTTTACATTTACTCCTGCACGCTGAAAAATCTCAAGCCTGAAAGTTTGTACCGTTTCAGAATCATTTCAAACGACGCGGCGATAAGTTGGCAAAATCTTCGTACTGCAGGCTACGGAAATTTTCAAATGCTGATATTCAGTGATTCGCAATGTGTCAACTACGAAGTGTGGCAAAATATCGCCGATACTGCCGTAAAAAATTTTCCTGACGCCGAACTTGTCACGGTTATAGGTGATTTGGTTGATAACGGTCAAGCCGCGTACCAATGGCGAGCTTGGCATCTTGCCGCCGCGCAGGTTTTGTCTGAAAGAATTTTTGCGCCGGTTATGGGAAATCATGAGTGCTACGATTTAAATTGGCTTAACTGTCTGCCGGAAGGTTATATTCATCAATTTAATTTGCCGTCGAACGGTATAAAAAATTTCGGCGGCTATTTTTATTCTTTCGACTACGGCGCCGCGCATTTTTTTATTTTGAATACGCAGTTTTGGGAATTGGATACATTCAAGCCGCAACTTCGCTATTTGCAAAATGCTTGGTTTCGGCGTGACGCGGCTAATACCAATCGGCGCTGGAAAATTGTTTTTATGCACAAAGATATTTACGACTACGCGACGGGTAGTTTCAACGACATTGCAGAAAATTTTATGCCGCTGTTTGATGAATTGGGCATTGACGTTGTTTTTACAGGTCACCTTCACACGTATAGAAATCGCGGAAAAATTTTTGAACAAAAAAAATCGCCGCACGGAACGCTTTACATTCTCTGCGGCAGGTCGGGAGATCAAAAGTATGTTGAAAAAAATTCGCCCATTGATGACGTGACAGCGCCGAATTTGAATACCGAGCCGGAATCTTACATTACGCTTGACGTTAGCGCCGAAAGTTTATCGCTGACTTGCAGGACGGCGGACGGGCAAATTTTCGACCGGTTCATTTTGAAAAAATAATTATTTTAATCAGTTCACTTTATCATAAACTTTTGCATTAAATATCCCAAAACCGCAGTAATGGTCAACACGTCCGTGCCGTTTAAAATAATGTAGCCCCATATTTCTTCAGAAGACCTTTCCAAAATTTGGCTTTGCGACGCGATAAATATTCCTTGATTTATGATATTCGTAATGTGGTTAAAGATATTTAAATCATGCATTTGAAAAGTACCTTGTGCAATTATGCTGAAATTGCCGACTCCGAAATAAGTGATAAACTCCAAAGTGGTCACCATAATCATGCCGATTAAAACTATTTCTTCCCTTGACAAATCTCTTTCGATAAATCTGCTTACCGTAACTATGCAGCTTACATAAGAAATTAGCGTGACGCTGTAGCCGAAAATCCAAATATATTCCTTCAAAAAATCGTTGGTGTAAAAAGTGTCGAATACCAACGCGCCCGCGCTGTAAAACATAAAAATGACGGAGTAGGTAAAGCCAAAAATTTCCAGCGGAAAATCTTTGTGGTACGAATCTTGCGGCGGCAAAAAAATTATAATCAAAATAAAACACATTATCGTAGCAAAAATATCTTCAACGACATCAAAAATTTTCAGCGGAAGTTGCAATATCGGCAGGACGATAATCGCCGCCATCATTGCGAATAGGATTTTCATTTTTTTTGGATTGGATAAAATTATTTTCTTAGCGTAGGCATAAAAATTTACCAAGTCATTTTTAATCGCCTGCATCAGATTTTCATGTGGATTTTTTTTAGGGAAAACATGATAAAAGCAACGCAGAATGAGGAATATCAACCCCATTACAAAATATCCGAGTAGCCATATAATCATAACAGTACTACCATTGCAAATTCATCAGCGTGCCGTGATAATGATTAGATTTACATTGAAATCAATCTGCCGACGCCGAGCAGGTACAAATATTTTTCAGAAATTTTTATCTTAGTCAACGCCTCAACCGCCTGCACATAAAGCCGAATCTGCTCCTTGTATTCACGCTTAAAATGTTCGTCGTCATTATCTCTGTCAGTCTTGTAGTCAAGCAGAATCCATTTGCCGGTAGCTGAATCTTTGAAAAGCAGGTCAATGATGCCTTGTACAAAAATTTTTTCGCCCGCCGCGTTACGGAAATTTTCACCGGCATTAATCGTGCCTGCGTCAATGTTTTGGTTGAAAGGCAGTTCGCGGTAAATTTCAGCGGCATTGATAAGGCGTTGACCGATTGAACTTGCAAAAAACTTTTCAATGTTGCGTACACGCTTTTTGACGGCGGCGCCCTGTTCATCATTAAAAATCTGCGCGTCAATCATTGCGTCAATCTGCGCGGAAATGTCATCTGCATCAAGCTTACCGCGTAAATCTAAATGTTGCATGACGCTGTGCATAAGCGTACCATATTCAGAGGCGGTAATATCAGTTTTCTGCATAAAGTCGGGACGGCGATAAAGCCGCGTCTTGTTAAATTTTTTCGTGCTGATTTTTGAAAGTTGCACGACCATTTCAGTTTCATATTCGGCAATACGGCGTTTGAGTTCCGTGACAGAAAGTTTTGCAGGAATTGTAGAAAGCGGCGTCTCTTCGGCAACTTCCGGCGGCATAACGTCTTTTTTATTTTCATCAACCTGTAATTCTTCCGTGCCGATTTTAATTTCGGATTTAGTCAGCATTTGAAAATTTGCAACCTGCTCAACTGTTTCAAGCGTCATTAAAAGCCATTCAATAGGACGCTCTGCGCCTTGAAGTGTGGCGGCAGAAATTTTTTCATCAGCCGAAATATTTTTGTATTTGTACAGCGCATTTTCATTCTTAATCGTGCCGATTAGAATTAATTTTTCCCTTGCGCGTGTAAAGGCAACATACAAAATTCTAAGCTCTTCAGCTAAAGCCTCGTCCTTAATTTTACGTGAAATAATCTTTCTTACAAATGGATCAACGCGCGTTAAACCGTGTAAATTTTCCTGCACGTCATAAATGCCGACGCCTAAATCCCTGTGCGTCAATACCGTGTCGCGTGTATCTTGAAAGTTAAACTTCTTGCCGAGTTGCGCCACGAAAACTACGGGAAATTCCAATCCCTTGCTTTTATGAATTGTCATAATGCGTACGACATCTTCATTTTCGCCTAAGGTACGCGCGGCGGCAAGATCGTTTTCAAGTTCGCGAATCTTTTTTATAAACTGAATAAACCGTGACAGCCCGCGAAAGGCAGTTGATTCAAATTCGGCGGCGCGGTCAATCAGCATACGCAAATTTGCCTGAGCAACACGACCGTCAATCTTCGTACCAAAATAATCGTAGTAGCCGGTTTCACGATAAATTTTACTCAACAGCTCCGGTACGCCGACCTGCCTTGAAAGTTCGCGCCAATTTTTTATCTTCTCCAAAAATTCACTGCAACGCGCAGAAAGTTCATCATCGGCAGAAAAATTTTTAACCAGCGTGTACAAATCTGCATTTTTATCACTAAGTCGAAGTGTCGCTAAATCTTGTTCAGAAAAGCCGCCAATCGGACTAAGCATAACTGCGGCAAGCGGTATGTCCTGCCGCGCATTGTCCAAAATACTCAAAAGGCTAAGCGTCGTCAAAATTTCCGTTGCACGAAAATATCCGTTGTCATCTGCCGCGTACGCAGGAATATTATTTTTCTGCAACACGTCAACGATTTTAGACGCCCTGCCGCTAATCGCACGAATCAAAATAACAATGTCTTTAAAAGTCATCGGGCGATATTTATTGCCGTCCCAAACTTTTTTATGCGCCTTCATCATAGCTTTAATTTTGTCGGCAATAACTTGAACTTCCAATCCCAGCTCGTCCAATTCTTCATCACTCGGAGAATCTTTACCCTGCGAATTACCTTCAGCATTTTCATCAGAATTTTTTTCAGATTTATCGTCACTGTTAATGATATAAAATTCTGCAGGTTCATCAAAAGTATTTTCGGCGGCAGGGTACGTCGCGTGAAAATTAAGTTCGGCGTCTTGGTTGTAGTCAATTTCCATTGCGTTTTTTGTCATAACGCGGCGGAAAATCGCATTGACGGCATCGACAACTTGACGGCGCGAACGAAAATTTGCAGAAAGATCAATTCGCTCACTGTCATCAGAATTTGGATAAGCGTCGTACTTCTGCATAAAAATTTCAGGGTCGGCATTTCTAAACCGATATATGGACTGTTTCACGTCGCCTACCGCGAAAAAGTTTCTTTCGTCAACAATCTTGCTGATAATTTCTTCCTGCACGCCGTTTGTGTCTTGATATTCGTCAACCATAATGACTTTGAATTTTTTGCGGTAAGTGTCGGCAGTCGCTTTATCGGCGTTGAAAATTTCCAGCGCCAAATGTTCCATATCGTTAAAATCGATAATGCCGCGTTCACGTTTTGCATCTGAAAAAGCCTGTGCAAATGCTATCGTGACTGCGGAAAGTTGACGTACGGAGTCGGCTAAACTTTTTATCTGCGCAAAAATATCTGTGCGTTTCATATAAACCAATTCGCGCAGTTTTTCAATAGCTTTTTTGTAGTCGTCGCGAACATTTTTGAATTTTGCTTTCAGTATTTTTAAATCTTCGGGAAAATTCCTGACTGAAGAATACTTAGTGAAGTTCGTCTGCATAGCGCAAAGTTTATCCCAATCGCTTAATGCTTCTCGCATGGCGTCAACAACTTTGTAATCGCTTTCAAAAGTTTGAATTACCGCGTACCAATTCTTTCTGTACGTGTCCAAATCTTTCGGCGTGGCACCGGCTTCAATGACAACCTGCGCGGCGGCAGTTTTTTTAATTTTGGCGCATTGTTTCAGCACGTCTTCAATAATATAGCGCGCGCGTTTCGTTGCAAAATTTATCATGAAGTCAAACCAATTGTGATCCTCAATCGTCGCGGTATCGGGATTTTCATAAAAATTTACGATAGAGTTAAGCCATTGTTCGGGATAAGGGCGGCTCTGCGAAAAATTGTACAAGTCAAAAATTATTTCATATAAATTTTTATCGCCGTAAACATTGCCGTCAAATGTATCTGCAAATTTCACAAATTCGGCGTCATTTGAATATTTGTCTTCAAAAAGTTTTTCTATGACTTCCTGCTTTAAAATATTCAGTTCCTGTTCATTTGCCTCACGAAATTTAGGATCAAAATTTATCTTAGAAAAATTGCGCCGTAACACGGAAAGGCAGAATGAATGAAAAGTCATAATTGACGCGCCGCTTAAAAGAATTGACTGCCTCTCAAGACGCCACAGCTTTTCTGAATCAGTTTCAATGCTCATGCGTTCAAAAATTTTTTTATGAATACGAGACCGCATTTCCTGCGCGGCGGCATTGGTGAATGTGACGATAAGCATTTTGTCAACGTCCAAATTATCATCAAGCACCATTTGTATAATGCGTTCGACAAGCACGGCGGTTTTGCCTGAACCTGCCGCTGCCGCTACAAGTAAATTTTTATCCCTGCTGTCTATAGCCGATTGTTGCTGATTCGTCCAATCCATAAAAATTTTTCCTCCAAAATAAATTTAATAAAGACCAATCGTTCCGTACTTACCAAAATTAAATGCATGCACATTTTCAAAATCCGACATCATCATTACGCCGACTGTGCCGCTTGTAATGCCACCAACAAAACAGTTGCACGTCGAAAGAATCACCATTTGCGTTAAATAATCTTTACCCAAAATATAGTGGTCATTTTCTCTGTCAATGTGACAAAATCCCAGCGGCGCGGCTTTTTGAGAATCATAATTTATATATTGTCTGTCTATAGTAACGCAAATTTCGCCAAAAACATTTTTAAAAATCTGCACGAAATTTTTATCTTCCGTCGCCAAAAATATTTTGTTGCAACGCCATTCATTCATTTTTTCAATGACTTTAGTCAAGGCGTATTCAATAGGCGGCTGTATGGGATGACCGGCGGGTCTCCGTGCTACGTAATCAGTACCGCGCAGAAGTACGCCGAGTACACGATCTTCCTGTGCAAATAATTTTTTACGCAACGCCATAATTTCTTCGTAAAGTTTCGGCTGTACTCTCAATAAGCCGAGTTTTACGAGCATTTGCCATTGTGCCAAAAATTTGCCTTGCGTATTAAAAATTTCCACATTGTTATAAGGCCAGGGCAGAACTATTCCGCCGTTGCTTAAAATGACATTATCGCCGTTATAAGCCTCTTCCAAGCCGATATTAAAAGGCTGACAAAAATAATATTCCCATGCATTTTCTTTGCCGAGCAATTCCGGCGCCAAAAGTGTATTGGGATAATTCTGCATATCAATGACGGGAATATAACCCTTTGTCAACGCATAGCGAATATGTCCTGCAAAAACAATGTAGTTTGAAAAAATCCCTACCGCGTTATCTGCGCGACGAATAATGTAATATGTCGGGCTACCCCCCCCGTTTTTTTGTATGTAATGTTCGTTCATATTTTCATCAAACTTATTCATTGCAATTTCCTTTCTTAAAATAAATCCTCACTGCGATAAGCAAAATAATTTTCATAAAAATAACTTGCGTCGAGACCTTTCATAAAAATTTCCCTGTCGTCAACCTTATCAGTCAAGGCGGCGGCTAGGATTTTTTTAATTTCGGCGTCATTAATCGGACTGCGCTCCATTGCCTGCAGGTATAAATTTTTATCGACACTGCGCCAATCTACAACGCGATTTAATTCCGCCTTAAAAATATGGTCAAGCCACAGCCGCATACTCCGCCCGTTGCCTTCGCGGAAAGGATGCGCAACATTCATCTCAACGTACTTTTCAACAATTTCATCAAAGTTGGACTGCGGCATTGTTTCAACAGTTAAAACGGCGTCGCGCAGGTACAGCGCAGAGGCAAAACGAAAATTGCCTTTGCTAATATTTACGTCGCGCAGTTTTCCGGCAAATTCGTAAACGTCGCCGAATAAAGCTTTATGAATCGCGGCAAGCGTTTCAAAAGTTCCTGCCGCCATATTTTTAAAAGTGTCGCCTTGCCAAAGTTCGATAGCGCGTTGCTTACTGATTCGCTCTTCTGCACGTGCAAGGTCGACGGGATTTTCAATGTTCAACTTATTTTTCAGCGTCAATTTTTACACCCTAATTTCAAAATGTTTACCCTTGCCGTCATCATCTTTTTTCGGCATGGTAACGGGTTTAACAGGCGGCGCCTTTTTATCGGCGTCGGCAGGTTTTGAAGTTTTAGCCGGTGCAGATTTTTTTGCAGTCTTAGGTTTATCGGCAGGTGCTGAATTTTTCGCGGCGTTAAAATTTTTTGCAAAGTCCGACGTTTTCGCGGTATTTGAAAATTTTTCCGCCGTAGTTTTAAGTTTATCGCCCGTGCCTTCAAATAGATCAGATTTTCTAAGCGCGGGTTTAGCCGTGAACAAAAATTTTTTCGCCACAAAAAAAGTTGCAAGCACGACAAAAATCAGCGTGAATATCCAAAAAAATCCGCCGTGACTTTCTTCGTAGCCGGAGTGATTTTGAAAAGTTGCAGGTGCGGCAGTTGACGCGGAAGTTTCATTAGAACTTTCGACAAGGCGCTTGTCTTCGTCGCGAAATTCGCGCAGTACGGCTTGCCCGCGTTCGTATCTGTCAGAAGACGCATTGACAGGCGGCATTTGAGTTATCGGTACACTTTCGGCAGGTATGGATTGAGAATTTGCAGGCGGTGCAGAATCCAAATTATCTTCATCGCGTGTCACGGTATTTTTAGTAAGCGCACCTGAACCATTTGCAACGGCATCACGCGCCATAACTTCCGGCGTGACTTCTTGGCGCGGCGCAGTTTTAGATTCGGCGGCAACGTCGGAATTTTTATCGGCATTTGAAATCTGCGCAGAATTTTTTTCAGACTGCGAACTTTGAGCAGAATTTTTATCGTCAACTTCTTCTTTAACCTGCTCCCTGTTCCCTGTTCCCTCTTCCCTAATCCCTGCTCCCTGTTCTCTATGAAACGGCATTTCGGGAATTTCAAAAAATTGGTGCGCGTCAATTCGCGGCGTTGAAGGTTGTACGTCGCCTTTATCAATGGTAGGCGGGGTTGGCGGCGTCGGTGCTGTAAGTGCCATGATTTGTATCACTCGCATTTAAAATAATTTCAGACATTGTAATATATTTTTGAATTTGAAACAAGAAAAAAACCGCCCTGTTACAGACGGCAAAAAACCTACTCACTACGCACTACCTACTACTCACTACCTACAACAACATTTTACGTAAATCAGCATTTGAAAGCGGTGAAAGATACGCAGGCGGAATATCAAGCAACGTCATACAGCCGCTTTTGCCTTCCGCGCTGAAACGATTTACAGCCCTCGCGCAGGCAACCAAAACATTGGCGGTAAATTCGGGATTGGAGTCAAGTTTCAAATTAAATTCAACAACGTGCTTATGATCTGTACCTGTCTTGCCGGTACGAATCACAAAGCCGCCGTGCGCCAGTCCGCCATGATTTTTAATAAGCTCCTCTTCGCTGATGAAATTTACCGTCGTATCGTAGTCGGCAAAATAATTCGGCATGGTTTTAATTTCGCGTTCAATCTCCGCCGCGTCCGCACTTTTCTCAAGTACAACGTAGCACTCGCGCAGATGTTTTTGCCGCGTCGTAAGTTCGGGATTACTGCCGCTGCGTACGGCGTCAAGCGCCGCGTCAATCGGTACGGTATACTGCTTGGCATTTTTCACGCCCTTAATGCGGCGTATCGCGTCTGAATGCCCTTGACTTACGCCTTTGCCCCAAAAGGTATAATCCCTGCCGCCGGGCAAAATCGCGTTGCCGTAAGCACGAGCCAATGAGAAAAGACCGGGATCCCAACCTGCAGAAATTATTGCAACGTGATTTGAACTTTTCGCCGCCGCGTCGACATTTGCAAAGTGTTCCGGTATTTTCGCATGGGTGTCGAAACTGTCAACGACGTTAAACATTTTCGCAAGTTGCGGCGTCTGCATGGGTAAATCTGTGGCACTGCCGCCGCACAAAATCATTACGTCGATTCTATCAATCCACTTTTCAACGTCGCTTAAACTTGCTACGGGAACATTCGGCGTTTGAATCTTAACTGCGTCGGGATTTCTGCGCGTGAAAACTGCCGCAAGCTCTGTATCGGGATTTGCTTTAACCGCCAATTCTACGCCGCGTCCCAAGTTACCGTAACCTGCAATTCCTATCTTCATAAAAATGTTTCTCCTGTTCTAATTATAAATTTTAAGACATAGATTTTGGGCGTTCTATGTTTTTAAAGGTATTTTTCGACGTGACAATAAAATATCCTTCATAAAAAATTTTTCTTGCATTTTTAGAAATAATGGTTTAAAATAAATAATGTCAGCTTTAAAGTTGAATTGTTCCGTCTGAAATGACGTTCGCGCCCGTAGCTCAGTTGGATAGAGCAACGGCCTTCTAAGCCGTGGGTCGCGCGTTCGAGTCGCGCCGGACGCACCATAAATGAAATTTTCCAAAGGTTTCGTTTCAAGACGAAGCTTTTTTTGGTATCAGGCATTGAGGGATTTTTTTATGATATCGGTAAAAAATTTGACATACACTTATATGAAGAAAACGCCCTTTGAAAAAGTCGCTTTGCAAAATGTTTCTCTTGACATTAAGGAAGGTGAATTTCTTGCCATTGCAGGACATACCGGTAGCGGAAAATCAACGCTGATTCAGATTATTGCGGGACTTATCGACGTTGAAAAAGATATCGTAAAAATTGACGGCGAATCTGTAAAAAATAAATCTGCGCGGCGTAAAATTGGAATTGTCTTTCAATATCCCGAACACCAACTCTTTGAAGAGACTGTGGAAAAGGATATCGCCTTCGGACCGCGCAATTTCGGCTTATCTGAAAATGAAATTTCCGCACGTGTAGAAGAAGCTATGAAGTTGACGGAGCTTGATTTAAGTTTGAAAACGGCGTCACCTTTTGAACTTTCCGGCGGACAGCGTCGCCGTGTTGCCATTGCCGGAATTTTGGCGCTTAAACCTAAATATTTAATTTTAGATGAACCGACGGCAGGGCTTGATCCTAAGACGCGGCAAAATCTTTTGGACGAAATTAAAAAGTTGCATAAATCCGGCGTCACCATAATTTTAGTTAGTCACTACATGGAAGATATTGCGCGGCTTGCTGAAAGAGTCGTGGTTTTGACAGACGGCGAAATTGCATTTGACGGTACGCCGCGAAAACTTTTTACTAAAAATGAAATTTTAGAAAGGGCGGGGCTTGAACTTCCTGCGGCTACACGAATCATTCAAAAACTTTTCCGCGCAGGTTTCAATGTCAATACCGAAATTTTGACAATCGACGAGGCGGAGTTGGAGATTGTAGGAAGTAGAGAATAGATTGTAAGTTTTCTGCCTCCTACCCTCTACTCTCTACCCCCTACTCTCTACCCTCTACCCCCTAGACTAAAAAACGGCAGGACAAATTTTTTCTATCCTGCCGAAATTTTTTTTGTACGTCAATCAAATTAAGCTTTTTTGTAGCGCTTATTGAACTTTTCAATACGTCCGCCGACTTTAACATCGCGCTGGCGTCCCGTGAAAAAAGGGTGACACTTTGAGCAAACGTCTACTTTCAATTCTTTTTTCGTTGATCCGGTTTTAAAAGTATTGCCACAACCACACGTTACAGTAGCTTCAAAATATTTCGGATGAATTTTTTCTTTCAATGCAATTCCCACCTTTCAAAGGTTGTTTCAATTTCAACAAGAAAGGATTTTAACATAACTGCGCAGAAATATCAATGCGTAAATTTTAAATTTTAACTGAAGGAGAAAAATTTTTTATGCCAATGGGTACATTTCGTTGCAGTATATGCGGGCGGCGAGTTCAAATGCAAAATCAAATTGATATGCCGATTTTTGATCCTGCAACAGGTTTCGCTGTCTGTAAAAACTGCATTAAAGAAATAAATCATTTTATCGAAGAGGACGAGAGACGCAACAATACCAAAATTAAAAATTCATTTACCGAATCACTCGGCGAACTGCTGGAAAAAAATAAGCCGCACGTTATCAAAGAATATCTGGACGAGTTTATCATAAAGCAGGATCGCGCCAAAAAAATTTTGTCTGTCGCGGCGTACAATCACTACAAGCGCATGAAGTACGACCTTGAAAATAACGGCGGCAATGATGAAATTGACAAATCCAATGTGATAATCATCGGTCCTACAGGTTGCGGCAAGACGGCGTTGCTTAGTCACCTTTCAAAACTTTTGGATATTCCCTTCGCCGTAACTGACGCGTCAAGCCTTACAGAGGCTGGTTTTGTCGGTGCTGACGTTGAAGTTGCCGTACGAAATCTTTACTACGCCGCCGGGCAGAATATTGAAAAGACTGAACACGGCATTATTTATCTTGACGAGTTCGATAAAATTGCGCGTAAATCCGGCGAAAACAATTCCATTACGGCAGATCCCGGTCACGAAGGCGTACAGCAGGGACTTTTGAAAATGCTTGAAGGCAGCGTTGTAGAGTTCACTGCGCGTGGACAGCGCAAGCATCCTGAAGCTCCTACTATTAAAGTCGACACAAAAAATATTTTGTTTATAGTAGGCGGCGCATTTGTAGGCATTGATAAAATTGTAGCTAAACGCATTCGCAAAGGTGAGGCAAGCTTAGGTTTCGGCGTTGACGTTCCGGCTAAAGAAGATGACGACGAAAAATTTAATGAACTGATTCACCAAGTGCGTCCCGAAGATTTAATGAAGTACGGCATTATTCCGGAGATTATCGGACGTCTTCCCGTCATTTGTACGCTTGAAACTTTGGACGAACATTCGCTTTTAAGAATTTTAACCGAGCCTAAAAATGCTCCCGTCAAGCAGTACGAAAAACTTTTGGCGATGGATAACGTGCAACTGGAATTTGAAGAAGACGCGTTGCTTGCCGTCGCAAAAAAAGCTATCGAGCGTAAAACCGGCGCGCGTTCACTGAAAGGCATCATTGAAGACGTTATGCTTGACGTGATGTTTGAAATTCCGAAATCCAATGAGTCGCGTAAAATTATTGTCACGGAAGAATGCGTAACAGAAGGTGCATCGCCTAAAATTGTTCCGCTTGACACGCCGGAGCCTATTAATCTTGAAAAAGAGTAAATAGGAACCGGTATTAGGGATAAGTTTTTTTCTAAGCTTATTAGGGCGTGTTGGTAAAGTTTGAAATTAAAAATCATAGACTAAATATTGACTGACAGACCTTAGCCAAAATATATTTCTAAAAAATTTGTCAGTAGCAAAAAGTAGTTTGCGTAACAATCCGTTATGCAAGCTACTTTTTAGTTTGATTAAGCACGACGACATATTTTAAAGATTAAAAAATTCTTACTTCTGCACTTGGATAAAATTCGGGAGTATTATACCTCTAAAAATAAAAATACGTGGTGTTCTCGTTGCATACCACTTTTTTTATTTATATTGGTAAAATTACCGTAGGTAAGAAAAAATTACCGTAGGTCTATGGTGATTTAAAAATTTTACTTTAGAATTTTATTTGAAGACGGGGTGAGAAAATTGTGAGTGAATCTATTGAGAGTGGTTATAAAGCTATTGCAAAAAATATTTATCGCTTTCGTGTTTTGAGGGGACTGACGCAGGAAAAATTGGCGGAGCTTGCTGACGTTAGCAGTTCTTATATCAGTCAAATTGAGTGCGTGAATTTGCACAAGGGTATCACTTGCACGGTGATTGCGAAAATTGCGGATGCATTGAGCGTGCCGGTTTGTGTTTTGCTTGTTCAGGAACCCTGCAACAAATACATGGAGTGTTTGGCAAAAATTACTGCAGATATTGTTCACGATTAAAAAATGCTTAGAGGAGGTGTCTTTGTTGTTTTGTTATAACTGCGGTACAAAATTACCTGATGGAGCGAAGTTTTGTATTTCGTGCGGTACAAAGTTAGCTGTTGATAATAACAGCCACAATAATAGAAGAGACGCTGATTTAGTTCCGGTGAAAGCCGCTGTACCTGCCAAACAAGCTGTCGGCAAAAAATACAAAATCGGTGACTACTTTATAACTTTTGGCGAGAATGAAAGTATATACATTGAATGTAACGCCTTGATAGAAACACATTTTTGGCGTAATTTTTTTCGATTTCGTGAAATTATCCAAAATGAAATAACGTGTTTTGACGATATTGGAACCGTATTCGCTTCCAAATTAGAGACTTTTATGTATAACATGATTGATGTCGGTGTTGAAACATTGATAGATAATTCCATAGACTCCATAGATCATGATAGATTAGAAAAAGCACTTCTGACACATTATCCTATTGAAGAAGGTTTGAAGGATTTAAACATCGCAATTCAAGATATTCAAAACTATGAAGAACAGCTGGGAATTGAATATGCAAAAAGATCGCGCTTTGAAGGCGGAGGATTTGGCATCTCCGGCGCAATTAAAGGTGCCATTCAGGCGGAAGCGCTCAATCTCGGAATGGATGCGCTTAGAGGATTTGGCAAATGGATTACCGGCAATACTGACAGCGATAAAATACGGCGTCGTAAAGCGGAATGGTTTGACAAGTTGCATAACCAGGATAATTTTGAAATACATGCGGTTGACTACTTTGGTTCTGCTATTAAACGGCTTGTCAATGCCATATTGATTAAAAGCGGTATCATGGAGAAGACAAATTTCAATTCGCAAATAGCCGAAGGCAAGTTCAATAATCTCGAAATGTTGATGAGAAAAAAGCGCTGTACAATTGAACAAATACATAATACTCTGCTTGAATGTTTATTGCTGGATCCGTACAACATTAACTACTATAATTCTATTTTACATTGGATTCCGAATTCCAAAGACGATTTGAGAATTTTGGCAGAAGATTGCGGTAGTTCTCTTTTGTTAGAACCTTTCATAGCTCAATTTGAAAAAGAAGAAAAGGCAGCCATTGCCAAACGCAAATATGAAAAAAAGCTTGCTTATGTAAAAAAATATACGTCCGATACTAAAATCTTGAATCAGCTTGACGATGTAGCCACAAATCCAAAAGAATTAGACAAAATAATAAATTCGTATGGCGCAGGTCTGTTGACAATATATTTGACGGAAGGCGTATATGAAATTCCGCTCGACAGACCAAATACGACATTCGTAGGCTTGGGAAAAGTTACAGCGCAAATAAACAGCGATGAGGTTATCGATTTTAAAAAGAAAAAAATCTTTTTTAACAACATAACTTTTGACGACAGATACCAAGAATTACTTCGCATTCAAAAACTCGTCGACAACGGCATTAACCACCTTAAAGCAAAAGAATATGAAAAAGCCGAGCAACTTTTTTCGGAATCACGAGAAGGCGGACATGCAATTGCTTCGTGGTTTTTGGGCTTAATGTTCCGTTACGGCTTGGGAGTGTCTCAAAATATTGAAAAAGCCGAATCACTTTTTGCCGAAGGTGATAAAAAGCCGAACAAAGCATTAGCGGCTGTTATTGCGGACTTTTGTCGCAACGCTGAATTGTTTCCTGCCGATTATCAAGCCGCCCTTAAATGGTATGAAAAAAGTGAGCCTAATTCAACTAATTTAATGGCTATGGCGGAATTTTACGAATACGGTCTCGGAGTAGAAAAAGACTTGGATAAGGCTGTACAACTTTATCTCAAAGCCGCCGAAAAAGGAAGTAATGAGGCATATTATCGATATGCAATGCTTTCAACTATTTCTCTGAAAGAAAAGCTGGAAATACTTGAAAAAGTTGCAAGAAACGGGCATCCGGAGGCTATGTATCGAATAGGAATTTGGCATGCCGAATACTATAAAGAAGTATTTAACGAATCGCCTGAGGTCGGTGCTACAAAAGCATTTTCATATTTTCGCCAAGCCGCCGAAAAGGGCAGTACAAATGCAATGTATCATATGGGATTGGCTTATTTGGACGGAATAGGCGTTGAGAAAAGTGAGCGTTTGGCAGTAGATTGTTTCCGAAAGGCAGTTGACAAAGGTCATATTGAAGCAATGGTGGAGCTTGGCGTTTGCTATGCAAATGGTACAGGCATAAAACAAAATTATTCCCGTGCCATAAGACTTTACACTACAGCGGCAACTTTGGGAAATGATGAAGCTGAATTTAATCTCGGTCTTTGTTATCAATACGGTTTGGGCGTGCCTATCGATAATCAAATTGCTGCCGAATGGTATAAAAAAGCCTGCGCCAAAGGAAACGAAGACGCTAAAGTTGCGTTGTCAGAACTTGGTTTTACAGAATAGGAGGTGTGAAAATTGGCTCGAAAAATGCAGATTCCGCCTTCTGGTGGCGGAAGTACACCCACAAAAAATGTAGCACCCACAACAGATGTAGCACCCGTAACAGATGTAGCACCCGTAACAGATATAACACCTGAAATAGATGCAACACTCGCAACGATCGAACGCGAAATAATTGCGAGCGTCGGAAAACAGAAAAAAATTTTTGACAATATTAAATCGTCAGTCCACAATTTTGATTTAGAATATGCAGGCGCATCTGACGAAACAATTTATAATTCGTTGAGGTCAATAACAAATTCCAATTTCTCCAAATTCGACACGTTGATAAAGATTCTTGAACGTTTAGGCAAAACTATGAAACAGTGTGACGAAGTAATGAATCAAATCGACGAGGATGATGAAGCCGAATTTTTTAGTGAAGTAAATCAATTTGTCATAAAAATCGAGAGCAATTATAATGCACTCATAAATTATTTTTCCAGGTTGCCGGTAAAAAACAAATTGGAGTTTCTTGGCATTGATGAGGATACGGTAACAGTCAAAGAGATAGATGATTTTCTCCATCGCATAGATCAATTTGAATATTTTTCTGATAAACAAAAAGATCTTTTGATTCGTGATTTAATCGATCTTTTGGAAAAAATGCGAAAAAGTTATGATGACATAAAGAAAAAAAGTTTTTTAAGCGCATTTTTTTCAGCATCAATAAGCCTTGCTATCGTGTACGGTTTATTAACAGTACTTATAGGTGGACTTACAGGAGGCTTATTGGTAATCCCGCTGTGGTTATATTATGGGTATTTAGTGTTCAAAAAATATGGGCAATTAAAATCAGTAGCGAAATTTTGCGGAGAATCCGGTGATATAAAGCTGTTTCTTATAGCTATAACTTTGGGCAATAACGATTAATTTTGAAAACGTCGTTTCTGTCTACATGAAAATATCTGCAAGCGGAAAACTTGCAGACGAATAAAATTTTAAGATTGAATTTTATCGATTCGGCGCGATAAGCCTCCGGTCTCTTTAGACGGTGGAAATGTTCAACTCGCGAATCAAAATCATTAGGTCATGTTGATTAATTCAAAATTCTACGATTCTTTATTTTTAGAATCAACTTTCTTTTGGCGCAAAAGAAAGTAGCAAAGAAAAGACAATGTGGCGCAAGGACGCTGGAAATGCCGCGTTTCTTATTTTTATTTACTTTATTCAACACGCCCTAGCAACAGATCTTAATAAAAACAAGTCCGCCTTTTCTTTCAAAGCCGGTGTTCCAAAATTCGGCAAAGTCAACCCAATTAAAGCCGCCGTACGTCGTGATTTTTACTTGAAAATTTTCGGCGTCATCATATCCCGTCAGCAAAAAACAATGCCAAACGTAGGTTTTCATGGCGGGATTTTTATGTTCCAGCGTAAGACAAGGTATCAGCCAGCCGGCGTCAATCTGCGCTTTAATTTTTTCTTCCGTAGCTTTAACGTCCTCCGCGCCGTCCCATTCTTCAAAAATTAAATTGTCGACTCCGTACTTTGTCAAAAATTTTTTAAAGCCTTCAACGTAAATCTGCAACTTGTCAATGCCGTACATACGCGGGTGAAGATACGGCATCATAATTCCCGTGAAACGGCGATAGTCTTTGTACGAAATATTTTTCACGTCGTAGGGATAAAGCCCGTGAATATTTTTGTACAGTTCAAAATAAATTGAGCAATCGCAGGCAGTGACAGCGGCACAACTGCCCTTTATCATTATGAAACGGTCAAGCTTATGTTGGTCACCGCCTAAATCGGATTCAACATTAAAATACGGCAATTCCTTTCTCATTAAAAATTTTATCCTTTCGTGACTTAAATTTCACAGTTCGTCAATCGTCTTGTAGACAATGCCGCCGTCAGTTTCGCGATAAATTATTTTTGCAATCTGCGCGTTTTTAATCATACGACGACACATAAGGCAAGGCGCTCCCGACGCATAACTTTCATCGGCAACATTTATGCCGACAATATAAATAGTTGCGCCCTGCATTTTAAGCGGGTCTGCATTTATAATGGCGTTGGCTTCGCCGTGAACAGACACGCACAGCTCGTAGCGTTCGCCTTTCGGTATGTGTAACCTTTCGCGTTCACAAATGCCGGTATCAATGCAGTTATCCTCACCGCGCGGCGCACCGTTATAACCCGTGCTTATGATAATTTTATCTTTTACGATAATTGCGCCGTAGCGTCTGCGAAGGCAGGTTGATCGCTTGCCGACTTCTTCCGCAATATTTAAAAAGTATTCGTCCCAATCGGGGCGTTTATTTTTTTCCAATTATTTCACCTTCCTAAAAAATTTACGCAGATTTTATATAAATTATAACTTCAACGTCAAGAAGGAATTATAATTAGCACGGAGATGAAAAATTATGCAAACAAATTTAAAAGGCGGCTACACTACCGGCGCAAGTGCGGCGGCAGGCGTCAAGGCGGCGCTGATTTATATGACGGCTGACAAAATTGTTGACAAAGTGGAAATTACCGCGCTTGACGGTACGCCTTTAAAAATTCCGATTAAAGCCGTTACAAAAATTTCTGCCGATAAAATTTGCGTCGAAGTCATAAAAAATTCCGGCGACGACCCCGACATTACCAACGGCGTTTCAATTTTTACTACCGTTACAAAAATTTACGGCGATGAAATTATTTTTCGCGCAGGTAAAGGCGTCGGTACTGTCACAAAAAGCGGCTTGCAAGTTGCAAAGGGTGAACCCGCGATTAAT